>CAMWIZ010000107.1 GCA_947174455.1 uncultured Clostridia bacterium
GTAATAGTAAAAATGTATAAATTTCATGACGTATAAGTAAGAAAATTATCTGTTGGCAGTCGGAGTGTTAACAATCTGTTTATAATATTTAAAGATTATTACACTATAATTTGTTATGGAAAATGCAGATTACAGTACATTTTTTGCAGTAAAAGCTGTATTCTTTTAGAAAAAAACAGAACTGGGGTGCAGAAGGAAAAATGTTTTCAAAATTCAGTGTAAAAAAACCGTTGACGGTGCTGGTTGCGGTAATTCTTGTCATTGTTCTGGGAGTAGTTTCCTATACAAGAATGACGCCGAGCCTGTTTCCGAGTATGGAGCTTCCGTATGTGATTATTATAACCACATATCCCGGAGCAAGCCCCGAAACGGTAGAAACTACGGTTACCAAACCTCTTGAACAAACCATGGCAATGCTTGACAATGTTGAGGAGATAACTTCAAGCTCTGCTGAGAATTACTCTATGGTTGCAATTGAATTTGCTGATGATGTAAACATGGACTCGGTAACGGTTGACATTAACAGTAAGCTTACGCAGCTTACAGGTGCATGGGGTGACGGTATAGGAACACCGTATACAATGAAGATCAACCCGAATATGATACCTGTTTCAATGGTTGCACTAAGCAAAAAGGACGCCAACATCATAGAACTTTCCGACTTTGTGGAAGATACTCTTGTTAATAAGCTAGAGGGAACTAACGGTGTTGCATCGGTTTCCGTGGGCGGTGTGGTTGAAGAAAGACTTGAAGTTACGCTGTCGGAGGAGAAAATTGCAGATGTTAACGAGAATATAAGGAAAACTATTCTCAAGCAGTTCGACGATGCCGAGGTGGAGCTTGATGATGCCAAGGAACAGCTTGACTCCGGTATAGAGCAGGCACAGGAGGGTGCAGACCAAATTGCTGCCGCTAAAGAGGAACTTAACAGTCAGCATGACGAAATTGCAGGTCAGCTTGCAGCTGCCGAATCTGAAATTTCTTCCAAGGAGCAGGAGCTTCTGGAAACTAAGCTTACTCTTGTTGATACTATAGCCGGACTTACCGAGCAAAAAGAGGAACTTCAGTCTATGCTTACAGTAATGAAGGAATTGCAAAAGGGCATAAACGAGGTTAAGGTAAGAAAGAATAATTTGCAAACACAGTATGATGAACTGAAGTCACTTAAAGAATCTTATGATACTCTCAGTGCAAGGCACGATGAATTTCGGCTTACTATTGACTCGATCAATGGTGATGAAACTCTTACGCAGGAGCAGAAAGATGCTGCTGTTGAAGCACTAATCAACAGCAATGAATACATACAAAACGAAGCCGCTTTTGCCGAAGTTGAAGTGCAAATTTCCGCAAGGGGACTTCGTCCCGCTTTGCTTGATATTACAATTAACAGTACTAAGACAGCACTTGATTTGGCGGATTCTTCAATAGCGGGATTTGATAAGCTTTTGCAGGAAATGGGTACTTCCTTTGAAACTATTGATTCTGATGTGGCTAAGCTTGAGGGGGGAATAGCCCAGATTGATGATGGTATCAATACCTTGTATGATACCATTGACCAGTTGGAGAACGGCTCTGTAACCATAAAGGACGCAAAAACCGAACTTGGCACACAGAAATCATCAGCGGAATTTCAAATGAGTTCTGCTGCAGCTGAACTTATGGTTACTGAATCTACCGTAAACTCAACTCTTGCTCAGCTTGAACAATCAAAAACACAGCTTGACGATGCAGTCAAGGAGCTTAACGACGCTAAGAAAGAGGCTCTTGAAAAGGCTGATATGACAAAGACCATTACTATGGAAATGGTGTCGCAGGTTCTTGTTGCACAAAACTTCTCTATGCCTGCCGGATATATAAACGGTGCAGAAGAGGGCGAGAAGATGCTTGTCCGTGTTGGTGACAAGTTTGAGGACAGGGACGACCTTGCTTCTCTCTTGCTCTTTGATTTAGGTATGGACGATGTTGAGCCGATTTATTTGACAGATGTTGCAGATGTTGAACTTGTGGATAACAGCGATGAAATTTACGCTAAGCTCAATGGCAACAACGGCGTTATAATTTCCTTCACAATGCAGTCCGATGCCGCTACGGCTGAGGTTTCAACAAATATTACTGCAAAGCTTGATGAGCTTTGCAGTGAGTACGACGGTCTTGAGTACACAACACTTATGGATCAGGGCGACTATATCTATATGATTGTGGACTCCGTACTCAGCAACCTTTTGTGGGGTGCAGTCTTTGCGGTAATTATTCTTCTGATTTTTCTCAGAGATATAAGACCTACATTTATAATAACCTGCTCAATCCCGATTAGCGTTATTTTTGCCATTGTGCTAATGTATTTTTCCGGTGTAACGCTCAACTTGATTTCATTGTCGGGTCTTGCGGTTGGCGTAGGTATGCTTGTTGATAACTCTGTAGTTGTTATTGAGAATATCTACAGACTGAGAAACAACGGTGCAACCGCAGTACAGGCGGCTGTGTCGGGTGCGGTTCAGGTAACCGGTGCTATTGCTGCATCAACGCTTACCACTATTTGTGTATTTTTGCCAATTGTCTTTGTTCAGGGTTTGACAAGGACATTGTTCCAGGATATGGCACTTACAATAGGTTACTCTTTACTTGCCAGCTTGCTGGTTGCAATTACCTTGGTTCCTGCCATGTCAAAGAGTATGCTGAAAAAAATGAAGAAGAGCAAAAAACGTACAGACGGCAAGCCGTCTAAGTTTATCAGCGGTTATACAAAAGTGGCAACATTTACGCTTAATCACAAGATTTTGCTGTTTTTGGTATCTATCGGCTTGCTTGTTGGTACAGGTTACTTCTGTTTTGCCCGTGGATTCTCCTTTATGCCTGATATGGAGAGTGATCAGCTTTCCGTTACGGTTACAATGCCTGAGAAGGCTGATTTTGCACAGGCAGCCGCTACCGCTGACGAAATTTTGGCTAAGCTCGACACGGTCGAGGATATAGAAACAGTTGGTGCAATAGTCGGCTCAAATGTGCTTTCCAGTACAGGCGGTCTGACGGGAGGAAGCTCTGATGATACTTCTGTTTCAATGTATATTATATTGAAGGAAGAGCTGTCAAAGTCGGTTTCGGAAATTTCCAATGAAATCATTGAGAAGTGCAGCGGACTTGAATGCGAGATTGCAGTAGATTCATCAGGTATGGGCAGTGCGATGACCATGCTTACAGGTGACGGAATTTCGCTTACTGTTTACTGTGATAATTTGGATGAGCTTCAAGAATATTCAACAAAAATTGCAGATACTGTTGAAAAGGTTGAGGGTGTGGAAAATGCCTTTAACGGAATTGACGAAACCACCAAGGAACTTAGAATTACGGTTGACAAGGAAAAGGCAATGAAGAAAGGTCTGACTGTTGCCCAGGTATACGCAGATATAGCAGGTATGATGACAACCGGAAAAGAGGCAACATCACTTGAAACAGGTGGTGAAAGTCTGACGGTTGAGGTTATAAGCGGTGAAGCTCAAAGCCTGGAGGAAAAGGATATCCGAAATCACGTTATAGAAACAAAGGATATGCAGGGTAATGACGTAAAGGTAAAGCTTACCGATATTGCCCAAATAACCGATGCTCAAAGTCTTAACACAATTACAAGAGAGGGCCAGAAGAGATATCTGAATGTAACAGCAGATGTTTCAGAGGGATACAATGTTACCAATGTTACGCAGGATATAATAAATGAACTTGAAAAGCTTGACCTGCCAAGTACTGTCACTTATGACGTGGGCGGTTCGTATGAAACTATCATGGAAGCTGTAGGACAGCTTGCACTTATGCTTATTCTTGCTATAGTATTTATTTATCTGATAATGGTTGCACAGTTCCAGTCACTGTTGTCACCGTTCATAATCATGTTTACAATGCCGCTTGCATTTACCGGTGGTTTTGTCGCACTGCTTATCGCAGGATATGACATGAGTGTTATTGCAATTATCGGGTTTATTATGCTTACTGGTATTATAGTAAATAACGGTATTGTTCTGGTTGACTATATAAATCAGCTTAGAGCGGAGGGCGTTCCAAAGCGTCAGGCTCTGATTGAAGCAGGTGTTACCAGAATGAGGCCGATATTCATGACAGCATTGACTACTATTTTGGGATTGTCCGTCATGGCATTCAGTAACGACATTGGCTCGGCAATGATGAAGCCTATTGCACTTGTGTGTATAGGCGGACTTCTGTACGCTACAGTAATGACACTGTTTGTAGTTCCGGCAATTTATGATGTCTTTAACAGAAAGGAAATTAAGGTTATTGACGAGAAGGAACTTGAAGTAATAAACGATTAAAGGCTGAAAAAGGCAGCACTGCATGGCATTAACCTGCGGTGTTGCCTTTAATTTTTTTGCACGGCAAGCAAGTTCGGATAAGGTCAAAACCATAATATGTTTAAGGAAGCACTGATTAAATTATGGTTCTTAGATTGTGAAGTTGGATTTTCAGGCAAATTGGACGAAAAGCCGTAAGTAAGATGAGTACCAAGCCCTGAGGCGGTATTTATTCAGGGGGTTGTTTAGGTTTGTGTGCCTGCTTTACAGCACTGAGGGGCTTAAATGATAAAACGAATTTCACATTTTCGTCACGTCTTCATCATTGTAAAAATTATTTTGTGGCAGATTGTACAAAGAAGAATAGAAAAGTTTGGCTGAAGAAAAATCTTTATTTCTAAATGAGAATTAACAGAGATACTGTTTTTACTATAATTTAATAGAGAATATGCGTAAAATCGCATTAAAGGAGGAAAAACAAATGGTAAATTC
>CAMWIZ010000108.1 GCA_947174455.1 uncultured Clostridia bacterium
TCATCCGCACTCCTTGGATTTTCGCCATCATCACAGCGAATTACATTCCAGCCGCAATGCTCAGCCGCATACAAAGCCGACACCCTGCACTCGCTTAAAAAACGAACATTGCTCTCGTGAATATCCTTTTTAGACTCATCACCGTTATAACGAACCGACAAAAGCTTTTGAGAAACCTTAACAGACATATCCAGGTATATAACCTTATCCGGCATTGGGATGCCGAGTTTGTTGTACTCGTAATCTTCTATCCAGTCAAGAAAGCTGCTCCACTCGTTTTCGGAAAGCTTACTCATCTGATAAATTGCATTCGAGGTTGAATATCTGTCGGCAATAAAGAACTTACCGTTCTCGTAGTCCTCTTTCCAATTTTTCAGATAATCTGCATAACGGTCAACTGCATAAAACGAAGATGCGGCATATGCATTTACACCGCTCGGTGTTTTAGAAAGCTCCCCCGAAAGATACATTTTTACAAGTGCCGACGATGGGCTTTCGTAATTTGGAAAACTCAATTTTCGCAAGTCACAGCCATTTTTTAAAAGAATGTTACACAACAATCCGCACTGAGTAGCTTTTCCGCTACCGTCCAGCCCCTCTATAACAATAAGTTTACCCTTAGCCACACAATTCAATCCTTTTCAAGTCTGCCCATTTTTCTTTGGATAATTCCAAACAGCTAAAATCAATCACGTCTAAAACGCTTACGCATTTCCTCAGCCCTGCCGCAGGACATTTTCCCCTCAGGACAGCCTCCGTAAATACAACCGGGCCCTGCCTTTTTAAACAGGTGCGGAGCGACGCCAAGCACAAGCTCCAGCATTTGCTGAGCAACTTCCCTTATTTCCCACTGTGCCCTGTTGCAGCATCTGTGTGCAAAAAAATTCATCAGACTTCTTGCGTTAAATGTGCAAATAATTTTGGTTGTACAGGCATTCGGAAGAATAAAACGGGCATCTTCGTTTGCAAGCTTTTCAAACGCAGTGCATTTTGCTTTATTTACAAGCTTAAAGTCACTGATTATATCTTCGTCAGACCTGTACGCCGATAAATCTATCTTTTCGCTTATGGACTTATCATCAGCAGCCAACTTTCTTATGCTCTGCACCACAAGTGCATTTCTCACTTCAACATATGCCTGTTGTTCGAGCCTTATTGCCTCGTTATACTTTTGAAGCAATACGGGATTTTCCGAAACAGACGGCGGTGTAACAAAATCAAATGTACTGCCGTCAACATACCTCTGCGACTGCTGGCTATAGGAGGCGATACGGTGTCTGACAAGCTGATGCGAACAGGCACGGGATATCCCCTCTATACCAAAGGTAAAGGATGCATGTTCTATCGGACTTTGGTGTCCGATATTTGACAGCATATCTATAAAATCATTAGTCTTCTCCTCAGTCAAGCCGTCCTTGATTGTGTCTATATCACTTTTGGCATAGCAAAGCTTAGCTGCCATTGCAACGGTTTGTTCGGGAGAAGGAGTATATGCTAAAAGCACAACCTTTGCGGACATAAGTCCTCACCGCCCTTTAACCCTTTATATTTTTAGGTAAGCACAGCTATACAAAAAACATAGAGCTGCACACATGGCTCTATTATACATAAATAAAAGATTTTTTGCAATCCCATTACAACAGATTTCTTTCTTTTTGTGTAAAATCACCTTGCTTTTTTGCCATAACAATTACAGCAATAGCAAATGTTTAAAAGCATTGCCCTAAATTCTGTTGAAAAATTAAGTTGACAACATAAAAAAATGATTATATAATTATTGCAAGCGGGCTGTGATAAGACGAGCTTTGGTATTTTCTGCACAGAGAGAAAACGGTCGGTGAAAGTTTTCGTGATAAATCCTAAGCAGCTACCTTTGAGCCTTTGGGTGACTAAGCCCAACGTATTTCTGCGTTAAAGAAAAATAAAGTGATGTGTGTTATTCACACATAATACGGGTGGTACCACGGTAAAGTATTTTATCGTCCCATAGAGCTGTTTTGGCTTTGTGGGACTTTTTTATTTGTGGATACCGTAAGATTTACATCACCCAACATATTTTGAATTTTATTTAAAAGGAGATAATCAACCATGGAATGGACGGGTTTGAATGAACTCAGAGAAAAGTATCTTTCGTTCTTTGAGAGCAAGGAACACCTCAGGCTAAAAAGCTTCCCTCTTGTGCCGAAAGATGATAACAGCTTGCTGCTTATAAATTCAGGCATGGCACCAATGAAAAAGTATTTCACAGGAGAAATAACTCCTCCAAGAAAGAGAGTTACCACCTGCCAAAAGTGCATTAGAACGCCTGACATTGAGCGTGTCGGCATAACCGCACGTCACGGTACATATTTTGAAATGCTCGGCAACTTCTCTTTCGGTGATTACTTTAAGGAGGAGGCCACAACTTGGGCATGGGAGTTTTTCACAGAGGTGCTGAAAATGCCGAAAGAAAAGCTCTATGTTTCAATTTATGAAAAAGACGATCAAGCATTTGACATATGGACAAAGAACAGGGGCGTTGACCCGTCACACATGGTTCGACTCGGCAAAGAGGATAATTTCTGGGAGCATGGCTCAGGTCCCTGCGGCCCCTGTTCGGAAATCTACTTTGACAGAGGCCCTGAAAAGGGATGCGGTAAACCAACTTGTGCGGTAGGCTGTGACTGTGACCGTTACGTTGAAGTATGGAACCTTGTATTTACACAGTTTGACAGTGACGGCAAGGGTTCATACACTCCGCTTGACCACCCGAACATTGACACGGGAATGGGACTTGAAAGACTGGCTTGCGTAATGCAAGGCGTAGACAACCTTTTCTTGGTGGACACTGTTCAAAATATAATGAAGCATATTTGCGAAATTACAGGTGTAAAATACGGTGAGGACGATAAGAAAGACATTTCACTGAGAGTTATTACCGACCATATTCGCTCCACAACCTTTATGATTGGCGACGGTGTTATGCCGTCAAACGAGGGACGCGGCTACGTTCTTCGTCGTTTGTTAAGACGTGCGGCTCGCCATGGACGTATACTCGGTGTAACAAGACCTTTCCTTTATGAGGTTTGCAAAACCGTAATAAAAGAAAATGAAAGTGCTTACCCCGAGCTTCGTGAAAAAGAGGAGTTCATTACAAAGCTTATAAAATTTGAGGAAGAGAATTTTGCAAAAACGATTGACCAAGGCATGACTCTTCTTAAAAACATAATAGAATCCTCTGAAGCCAAGGTAATCAGCGGTGAGGATGCATTTAAGCTGAACGACACATATGGATTCCCCATTGACCTTACAAAGGAAATCGCTGCGGAAAGCGGCATTGATGTAGACGAAGAACGCTTTAAGGAGCTTTTGCAGGAGCAGAAAAAACGTGCGAGAGATGCAAGAAAGAATGCAGGTGCAGACGCTTGGATAAGTGATGCGACAGATCTCTCGGGTGTGGAAAAGACAGAATTTCTCGGCTATACCATGCTTAGCAATGAAGCAAAGGTTGCAGCCATTGTCAAGGACGGCAACAGAACGCAGGCAGCGTATGAAGGTGACGAAGCTATAATTATCCTTGATAAAACCGCTTTCTATGCTGAGAGCGGCGGACAGGTCGGTGACACAGGTATTATCGGAAACGCAGATTTTTCCGCTGACGTTACAAACACAACGAAGGATCATAACGGAATTATATTCCATGCATCACGCATAACTAAGGGAATGGTAAGCGTTGGCGATACAGTAAAGGCTGACGTTAACTCCAACAACCGTGAGGCTATAATGAGAAACCATACAGCGGCTCACTTATTGCAGGCTGCCTTGAGAGAGGTTCTCGGAACTCATGTTCAGCAGGCAGGACAGCTTGTAACAGATGACAAGCTGCGTTTTGACTTTACACACTTCTCGGCAATGACACAGGACGAGTTAAAGACAGTCGAAAACCTTGTAAACGAGAAAATTTTCTCAGCCATAGAAGTATCAAGCAAAGAAATGCCTATTGAAGAGGCAAGAAAACTCGGTGCGATGGCACTCTTTGGCGAAAAGTACGGTGACGTTGTGCGAGTAGTAAGTGTTGACGACTTCTCCATTGAATTCTGCGGCGGTACACACGTTGACAACACCTCAAAGCTTGGAATGTTCCATATTCGTTCGGAAGCATCTGCAGCAGCAGGCGTGAGAAGAATAGAAGCAGTAACAGGCAAGGGCGTTCTTGATTATCTTACAAATTCAGTTGCAACAATCTTTGCAGCGGCGGACAAGCTGAAAATAGCAAACCCGTGGGATTTGGTACAGGGCTGTGAAAAGATTGCCGACAGCTTAAAGGAAAAGGACAGAAAAATAGACGAGCTTTACAATAAGCTCGCTGCAGGCATGGTGTCGGGCATACTTGCATCTGAGAAAACAGAAAACGGAGTAAGCATATTTACAGGTGTTCTAAACGAGGTATCCTCCGATATGCTCAGAGGAATATGTGACAAAATCACGGACAAGTATACAAGCTGTGCAGTAGTTTTGGCAGGAAAAAATGACGGCAAGGGTACTTTTGCCGTGTCCTGTACTAAGGAAGCCGTTAAAAAAGGCATAAAGGCAGGAGCGGTTGCTAAGGCGGTCGCACAGTTAACAGGCGGCAACGGCGGCGGAAAGCCGGAAATGGCAATGGCAGGAGCAAAGGACATAACAAAAATTGATGATGCCGTATCAAAGGCATATGAAATCATTGCAGGTATGATACAGTAATTAAACATTACATATTATATTTATGGATTTAAATATCAAGGAGACTATTACAGAAGGCAAGGATGAAACTC
>CAMWIZ010000109.1 GCA_947174455.1 uncultured Clostridia bacterium
CACTTTCAGTTCCTGAGCAATCTGATAACCGTACATATCTTCCTTGTTCAACAAGAAAAGAATTAGGAGTTCTGACGTACCTTTTTTCAAATTTTCTGAAATACCCATAGCTATTCTTCCTTTGCAAATATTGTACTTTCTAAGTATACATCACGCAATTAGACGTTGTCAATCGCTTTGTGAAAAAAAATCGAATTTTTTTGTAGATTTACGCAAAAATTGTTTGGATTCTAATTTTTGGGAAACTCATCATGACGTATAGTAACACATAAATAATAACATTTTGTGAATATTCTTTGTACAATTATTAAATATTCTATATCGTGCTTCTATTATATTGAAAAAGGTGATTATATGTCATACTGTATATATTTAAGAAAGAGCAGAATCGACCGTGATTATGATGAGGGCAGTGATACTTTGCTCAGACATGAGCGAATGCTTACTGAGTTTGCCCAAAAAGGAGGCTTTAATGTAACACGAATATACAGGGAGATTGTGTCGGGTGAAAGTATTGCAAACCGACCAGTACTGCAAGAGCTTCTGCATGATGTTGAAAGGTGTATGTGGGACGGTGTAATAGTTGCCGACATAGAACGTTTGGCAAGGGGTGACACTTGCGACCAAGGAGTAATAATTAACACCTTTAAATTTACAGGAACTAAAATCATTACACCAAACAAGGTGTACAACGCTGCTGATGAGTTTGACGAAGGATTTTTTGAATTCAGTCTTTTCATGAGCAGACAGGAGTATAAGGTTATAAAACGCAGACTTCAGCGTGGAAAATACTCATCAGTTAAAGAGGGAAAGTTTGTATCATCGGTTGCACCTTACGGTTATGAAAGGGTTAAAATTAAAGGTGAAAAGGGATATACTTTAAAACCAAATCAAAACGAGGCAGAAACGGTAAAAATGATTTTTTCCTATTTTGTAAAACAGCGTGAAAGTGGCATGAGGATATCAGAGGCAATTACTTCAATCTGCAACACCCTTAACAAAAGCGGCATTCCCACAAGGAGTGGAAATCCGTGGAAACCTCCTACAATAAGGGAATTTCTGCAAAATCCCGTATACATAGGAAAAATCCGTTGGAACGCACGTCCAAGGCAGACAAAAATTATCAACGGAGAAAAAGTATCAGTTCGTCCCAGAGGACACTCGGCGGAGATATACGAGGGACTTCACGAGGGAATAATACATAATGAAATTTTTGAAAAAGCACAGTTATACATAAAAAAGCACTGACAACACTGCAATCAAACAGACAGAAAATATATGACATACGTCTAACGCATAAGAACACATGGACACAAGTTATGTCAAAATTGTTCAGGGCATTCTTAGTTAAAAGACCTTATACGCTTTTCTTGAGTTGATATCTCTATAACGTCAGCTTAACCCATTATACTTGAAATTATTAGCGGCGGCTTATCAGGTTTATCGTTTGAGTAGGTCAATGCATCTAAATAAACACTCTCAGCCTGCAATGTACTTGACGGGTTATTTGTATAAAGTACAGCAATCTCCTCCCCCTGCTCTGTATAATCGCCTGTTTTTTTTCTGAGGACGATGCCTGCACTGTGGTCAACTGAATCCCCCTTTTTGGTTCTTCCTGCTCCCAATATTACCGCAGACATACCGATTTTTTCCGAATCCATATGACATATAAAGCCACTTTTTTTCGACCTTACACTGTGTACTCCTGATGCCCTTTTGAAAAGCCTTGTGTTCTTAAGCAGCCGCACATCTCCACCTTGGGCCGCTGTCATCTCCTCGAATTTTCTGAGTGCCGAACCGTCAGATATTGCATTAGCTGCCAATACCCTGCACTCTTCTATCGGCTTTTCACTCGCCAATCTAAGCATATTGGCGGCAAGCTCAACACAAAGGTGGTAAAGCTCATCCGTCTGTTCCCCCTTTAATATTCTTAAAGCCTCAATGACCTCAAGGCTGTTTCCAACAGCATAACCAAGGGGAATATTCATATTAGTGACAAGTGCGGCGGTCTTTCTGCCTGCCGCTGCACCGATTTTAACCATTTGCTCAGCAAGGACATATGCCTCGTCCGGTGTTTTCATAAAAGCACCGCTGCCTGTTTTAACATCAAGCAAAATACAAGAATTGCCTGACGCAATTTTTTTGCTCATAATACTTGATGCTATTAAAGGTATACTACTGACAGTTGCCGTAACGTCACGCAAAGCGTACAGCTTTTTATCAGCAGGAGCAAGGTTACCGCTTTGCCCTATCACACAGACACCGACATCGTTAACACAGCGTACAAATTCATCTGGCGAAAGAGTTGTTTTGAAACCGTCTATAGACTCCAGCTTATCTACCGTACCTCCTGTATGCCCCAGTCCTCTGCCACTCATTTTAGCCACCCTTACGCCCAAAGCAGCGGCAAGCGGAGCAACTATAAGCGTGGTTTTATCTCCTACCCCTCCTGTAGAGTGTTTATCGACCGTAACACCGTCTATACCGCCCAAATCTGCCTGTTGTCCCGACTTAGCCATTGCCAAGGTAAGATCATAAATTTCCCTGTCGGTCATGCCGTTAAGATAAATTGCCATTAACAAAGCTGAAATCTGGTAATCAGGAATCTCCTCCGTTGTACAGCCACCGACAAAAAAATTGATTTCTTCTGTGGAGAGTTCAAAACCGTCACGTTTTTTTGCAATTATGTCGTACATTCTCATATTAAAACACCGCCCCTCTCAATCAGGTTCCTTATAACTCCGCAATTACTCCACATAGCTGTAGGAAATGGTTGCAATAGGCGGAGGAGTTTCGGTATCACTGCTAAGATCTATTTCGTCGTTAATAAATCCCTCAACTGTACTGTCGTAAATTTCCCTGTTAAAGGTTTCAAAGAACCAAGCATCTTCAGATGTATTAAGGTCTATACAGCCGTTTTCAATACCGAACCGCATGGCTGCTCCTGCTGCTGCGTCAAGCCACTTTCCGCCATTGCTGTAGAATGATGACACAGACAGCTCTATTGCTCTGTTTGCGTTATACAGTACTGAAGTGTACTGCTTTGTGCTGCATTTCTCATTATTTTCGCCAACATAAATTATTTTTTCATCTTTCAGCAAGCCTGCACATATATCGGTTATTTCTTCATTTGCGGTAAATATAACCTCCGCATTTAAGTCACGGAGTTTTTTAAGTGCAGTGCTTGTTTCTTTCTCAGCCGCCTTTGTAAAGGTATATTTAACCGAAACGTCGTGCGACCTAAGCTTCTGCATGGCATCATCAGCACCTTGAACCAATCCGTAAGCATAGCGGATATTCTGCTCATTGTCGCCGTCACCGATAAATCCAATTGTTTTTTTCCCCTCTATAACAGCAGAATATCCCGCCAAATAGCCTGCCTGTTCCTCCTTAAATAAAATACAATGCACATTTTTTTCGGCCTCAATTTTACCGTCTGACCTGCTGGTTGGCATAGCACCCACAAGTAAAAAACTCACATTTGGGTACTGATACTGCAAGTCATAGGCTAAATACTTAAAGCTGTCGGACGGCAAAACCACTATCTCCGCACCATGCTGTACGGCACTCTCTACAGCAAGCATTGCTGAATTGTCACTGCTGTCATCGGGCTGATAATACTTGTAGGAAGTTGAGGTTGAGTCGCCGTAGGTTACAACTCCCTGCCATGCGTTCATGCACTCTGAATCATTTATTCCGTTCTCAGACGTAAGCAAAGCGATACTGTAACTTTTGCTGTCCTCAACAACAGGCTGCTCCGAGGTTTCCGTTGCGGATGAACCGTCCTCAAACGGCAAGCCTGCATCTGTGAAGGAACACGCAGATGCTGCCGCAAGTAATATTGACATAAAAATTATAGCTAATCTTTTCATTAATTCTTTCCTCCGAACACAGACGGGATTTATCTTAAAAGCAGTAATATTTTGACGAATTACATAAATTTATTAAGTTCTGCATTATATTCAAAGCCAACGGCAGACAGCTTTTCACGAATATCATTGATATTGACATCAAGCGACTTACCCAGCTCCGAAAGTGATGGATAAAAATCTCTCAACTGAGTATTAACGTATGAAAGCAAAATAAACGGGTCATTAGGTATAGACATGGTGTTACTCCTTCTCAAATTACTATACAGCTATTATACTACACAACAAGAAAATTAGCAACATGACAACAAAATGTGTACAAACGGTTTGACAACATTTGTAATGTTTGATATCCTTATAATAAATATTTCATCATTCTACAAATAACAGGCGATAATGACATACACAATGCTTTATTATAATAAAGAGTATTCAGTTAAACAATTTATACACGAACAGGCGGTGAAAGCTGATGAAAAACAACAATAGAAATTCTGCCTCAAGGCCCTTTTACAAACGAATGAGTTTTTGGGTAATTTTGGCTATTATAATAATAAAGCTTTTGAAGGTGTCAGACGACCTTAGAGAATTTGAAGAATACCTGCCCTCCCCGAAGAGGCACGAACCTCAAAGCAACGATAAATTGTACAGCCCTTACACAATGAAAGTAAGAGATAGGTGCAACTTGGAAAGAGAATCATTAGCATTACACACAGAACACACAAACGAGTCGAAATCGAATAACACGACTAAAATTGATAAAATAAAAATATCCCATAACAAGGAAAAAGAACACGAAAAGTCAATATTTAGGTTTGTCCTCAACAATTCAACAAAAAAATACCACACAAAAAGCTGTGCGGCAGAGAGAAGATTAACGGGTGAAAAACGAGAAGAAACGCAGGTGGAGGCATCAAGTG
>CAMWIZ010000110.1 GCA_947174455.1 uncultured Clostridia bacterium
CCCGAATACATATCATGAAAACCATATTTATCTTCAAAGTCTGCAAAATATTTATGGAAGCGTTCACCCGAATAAGTAAATCCTGCCGAAGTAGAAAGCCCTGCGCCTGCACCGATCACAACCGAGTCAGCTGCGGACAGTGCCTCTTTTAACCTCTTGACATTATCCGAGTAACTCCCGGTAGATTTTGTAATCGACATCCTTGAAAACATTGAAAATCACCTCTATATTGCTGCAATTCTGCTCTTTGTAATTTTTTACAGTCTGTACTGCTATTTCGGCAGCCTCATCATTCGGAAAATGAAATTCTCCTGTAGATATGCAACAGAACGCAATACTTTTTACTCCGTTTTGCTCGGCAAGCTCCAAACAGGAGCGATAACAAAACGCAAGAAGCTCTTTATCCTCTTTTGTAACCCAAGCTCAATTAAGTTATCCGCTATTCGTTCTGCAATAATATCCCTTTCAAATTCAGCGATGATTGCCAAAAATGAAATCATTATCTTTGAAGTGCTGATTAGCGTGTTGATATTGTTGGAACAAACCAACAATGCCACATCATGCTTATTGAAAAAATCAATCAGCCGAAGCAGGTCAGATGTTTTCCTGCTGATACGGTCTAACTTATAACATACGACTGCACGGATTTTTCCTGCCTCAATATCATGAAGCATCCTCTGAAAATCGGGTCTGTCTGCGTAATACCCACTCAAGCCTTTATCTTCATATTCTAAAAAGCAGTAGTCCTCTGATAAATTTAACTGACTTCTTGCAAAATCGGCACTCTGTTTCATCTGAATACCTGTGCTGTCACCCATATGCGTCAGCTTTGACTTTCTTGTATAAATAGCAACATCTCTAAGGTCAATCCCAACTCTTGGTTTTCTTCGCATATAGCTTACCTCCATTCTTTTAAAAATTATAGCGTAGGAATTTACCTCAGACAAATGTGCAAATTAATCTCTCAATGTTCCATTATACAATTCATGCCGCAGAAATCTAATCTCTGCGGCACTACAATCTTTAACATACCCTATCGCCATATTTGCCCTTTTTTCTGTAAAGGCTTTTATTGCTTCGTATCTTGACCAATACGCCCAATGTTCTTCAAGGCTCTCAAAGGGATAAAAACCACCAGAATACATATCTCTGAAACCATATTTTTTAATAAAGTCAGAGAAGTTATCTTCAAATCTTTGTCCTGTATATGTGAAGCCCGCCGAAGTGGATAATCCTGCTCCTGCTCCTATAATGACCGCATCTGCTTTTTGCAAAAGCTCTCTCAAACGCTTCACTTCATCCGAGCAGTCTTTTGTAGATGTCGTAATCTTCCTGTTTGAAAACATTGAATACCACCTTTTCAAGCCTTTTATCTATTTGCAAAAAATCAGTGACCGTCTGTACCGCAATTTCCGCAGCCTTTTTCTGCGGAAAATGAAATTCACCTGTGGAAATACAGCAAAATGCAATACTCTTTAATCCTTTATCAGATGCCAATTCCAAACAAGATTTATAGCAATCGGCAAGCTGTTCACAATGCTTTTTTGTTAAAATGCCCGATACAATCGGTCCGACTGTGTGAAGTACATAGCTGCATGGTAGATTAAAAGCAGGCGTAATTTTCGCTTTCCCTGTCGGTTCGTCATATCCTTGCTCGTTCATCAGCTCATCACAAGCCAAACGCAATTGGATACCACTGACGCTGTGAACGATGTTATCCACGCAGGAATGGCAAGGTACAAAGCATCCCCTTAAAGCACTGTTAGCGGCATTGACAATCGCATCTATCTTTAATGTGGTAATATCACCACGCCAAAGGACAAGACGGTTATTGCTGGGGGATACGGGTAAAGTATCACTATCAGTAATGCCTTTTTCCTTGACTTCCTCATTTAGATACTCGTCCTGCACCTTGAGAAATTCCGTCCCAATCGGACGAGGGGAGCGAATATTCATAAGACTTCTAAGAAGCCTTTTCTGTTCTTCTGTATTGTCTGGAATTTCCATATCCCTATATTGCGGCAATTCTGATAATAGCTCTTTAATCAGATATAGCCTTTTTTCGCTATGTGTCATGGCTCAATCCTCCTTTATTCCAGAAGCCTTTTGAAACGCTTCTGCCAATAATATGTAGTTCTCTCTGGTCGGTATCCAAGTTCCTTTTTCCCAAGCCGAGAGGGTAGAACGATTGATGCCAGAAAATGCGGCAAACTCAACCTGTGTCATATGTAGCTCTGTTCGTACCTCTTTCTGCTTCTGATGATATGGATAATCAATAAATTTGTTGAAGTCATCAAAAAGTAATTCTTTTTCAATCTGAAGCACCTCGGCTATCTTTATTGCGTTGTTATAATCAAATGGGGATTTCAGATTTTCATAGTTTACTATCGTTGCGTGGTTGACACCTATCAGAGCTGCAAGCTCTTTTCCTAACAGTCCTCTGAAATTTCGATAGTATCTCAACTGTTCATGTGGCGGAGCAGAACGCTCAACAAAACTCCACCTATACCGTAAGTGCATTAGCCATGTGCCATTCTTGACTGCATACAACTCTGTGTGATTGAGAATGGTATCGCATTATCAATACAGCGATGGCACGGAACATAGCAGCCTGTCATTCCGCTGTTGGCAGCGTTGACAATTGCATCGCAATGTAGAGTAGTAATATCTCCTTGCCATAGATAAATCTCATCTGATATGGGCGATAAATCCATAAGATCAGTAATGCCTTTTTTGGCGGTTTCTTTCTGCAAATACTCGTCCTGCACAGTCAAGAACTCATCACTGATATTTTTCGGCATACGGATATTAAACAGAGAACGGAGCATATGCTTTTGTTCTGCTGTGTCCTGCGGTATCTGCAAATCTTTATAGCGAAGTTGCTCGTTAAGAAGTTGTTTGATTAAAATTATTCTTCTTTCACACTGTGTCATATTATCCTCTCTTTTCTACTGCTTTTACAGGACATACCTCATAGCAGTTGCCGCAATGCAGACAATGTGTCTGCTGAATTTGATAGAGATTACCTGGCTGAATGCACCGCTGTGGACAGTTCGCCAAACAAGCACCGCATCCAATGCAGGATTCACTGATTTGATAACCTTTGAATGAAATGTGACTATTACCAATAGTGTAATGCTCTCGAAAAATCGGATTAACACCCAGATTAAAATACTCAATTACAGCATCCGTTATCTGAAAGACGATACCTGCGATGTTCCGTGTATCACCCGGATATACATTTGAAAGATACGGCTGTTCGTTAAATATAGTATCAATCCATTTTTTCTGCTCGTGTTCCATGGCAGGTACAGCTTTTGCCGACAGACGAATCATCTCTTTGTATTTCGTGTAACCGAGAATCTGAACACGCCCGTCAGTCAGAAGCTCTTTGCAGAATGATTTTCCTTTCGCCGTAAAAAAGTACATTGCCTCCGCTTCATAGTGAATTGCGCTGATATTGCGGATTTGAGGAGCACCGTATTCATCCACCGTGGCAAAAGCAAGTACGCCTATATATTGAAGTTTTTGTAAACAAGTCTTTGCATCCATTCCGAACACCTCATTCAATAATTTTACTCCTGTTTTCTTTTCCCGGCTTAGACTTGGGGTATTCACCGTCACAGTAGCCGAGCGTTACAAAACAGCGTGCAACGTAGTTTTCAGGCACTCCCCATTCTCTCATAAATGCCGCACCTGTTTCATTATCAAATGTTTCCTCTGCACGGGAAACAATGCAGGACGATATTCCGAGATCAAACGCTTCCATCAGCATCGTTTCTGCGCAACAAAATGCGTCAGGAATACCAAACATAAAATTCTTTTGAGCAAATACTATGCAGAGTGCAGGCGCACCGTAAAATCCGCTTTTTATAGTCGTGTCGTCTATAACGCTCGGCTGCTCCTTTGAAACATACGAGCCTATCAGACGGCTGCGGTCAAAATGAGCCATATTCATTTTTCCAAGCTTCTCAATAAGCTGTGCATTCCTTATACCGATAATCATACTCCTCTGACCTCCGCCTGCGTTTGAAGCGTAAGTACCTGCCTCAATGATTTTTTCCAGATTCTCCCGTGAGATTTGTCTACCCTGATATTTTCGGATAGATCGTCTGCTTTTTATTTGTTCGAACAACTCCATTATATCACACTTTCTTCCAGCATTGTGGGTCGGCGGCATAAAAATCTCCGTTCGTGCCTTTGGCAACAGCAGGACAACCTCGACACCACGCCTTTAATTCGCATTTACTGCATTTCGTAAACTTATCGAACTCACGGTAAGCTTCCATTTCACAGACCCACACGTCGGCAAGTCTATCTTCAAAAACATTTCCTACTTTGCTTTCCGCCACTCTGCGGCAGGCATAAATATCACCGTCAGGAAGAATTGTGATATGACAATTACCGCAGTTGCAGCCGCCGTAGATCATACCCTCCTTTGCTGTTTCGGGAATTTTAAATTCTCCCGTTTCATATTCGTACAGTGTCCAGAGGTGATCCTTTTTGTTAAAGTAGGTATCGCAGCCCTTTGTTTCGTATTCTTTGAACTTCTTATCACATACCGCAAGCAGTTGACGATACTCCTGTGGGGTCATACTTGTATCAAGGTCACCACCACTCGGAACGTATCGGGAAAAAGCGAATATATTAACACCTGCCGTTACCACGGCGTCGATGATTTCAGGTACTTCCGCTATATTTGCAGCCGAAACAGTGGTCATTACCACACTGCGGATTCCCGCACGATTGATACATCCGATTTTCTCCAGTGTGCAGTCATAGGAACCC
>CAMWIZ010000111.1 GCA_947174455.1 uncultured Clostridia bacterium
GAAACACTTTAGACTCTACGCCAAGGTCCCATTCTCTTTCCTGAACTAAATTTATAAATCTTAACACTCGAAAATTTCAAACGGATAAAACCTCTTTAATGAAATTCACTTATTATTCTTTGCGTAAAGCTTCTTCAAAAAGCTTTTTCTGTGAATTGGTGCAGCACCAAATTCCAGTATCTTTTCATTATGTAGTTTAGTTCCATAACCTTTGTGCTTATCAAAGCCATATTCGGGATATTTTTCAGCGTACTCATACATAAGTCTGTCACGGCTCACCTTAGCCAAAATTGATGCCGCCGCTATTGACATTGACCTTGCGTCACCTTTTACAACCGCCTCACACGGAATATCAATGGGTGGTGTTTTATTGCCGTCAATATAGGCAAAATCTGCTGTAACCGACAAATTCTCAACTGCACGCTTCATAGCAAGCATGGCAGCGTTTAATATATTGATTTCCTCAATTTCCTCTACACTTGCCCAACCGATTCCGTATGAAACGGCCTGCTCTTTTATTACATCAAAAATTTTCTCACGCTTTTTTTCGGTAAGTTTCTTTGAATCGTTAACTCCCTCAATTATAAGACCTTTCGGCAAAATAACCGCAGCCGCACACACAGGCCCTGCAAGCGGTCCTCTGCCTGCCTCATCCACACCGCAGACATTGCAAAAGCCGTTGCTGTATGCTTTGCTTTCAAATTCCAGCCAATCCATAAATCTTCCCCCTGCTTAAAAGCTGTTTATTGTATGCAAAATTTGTTAAAAGCCTCTAAGAACCTCAACTTAAAGGTAGTTACCCTGGCAATTCCAAAGTTATTCTGCCCAGCTTTGCGGCTCTGAACTCATCAAGCAGCATTACTGCGGCACGTTCGGTGTCGGCTTCTCCCCCTGAAGATAGCATTCCTCTCTTTTTGCCTATAACAGTCAAAAGCTCATGAACAGGCATTGTAAGCGACTCTTTGTTAAGCTCGAAACGCTGCAAAAATACCGGATTGGGATTATCCTCAAAATATTCCAAAAGCCTCAGTGCAAGCTGTTCCGTGTCCATAATGTTGTCTTTAACTGCTCCCGTAAAAGCCAAACGCTCACCGACAAGCTGATCGTCAAAGCGTGGCCACAGAACTCCCGGAGTGTCCAAAAGCTCGATGTTTTTATCAATAGTAAACCACTGGTTACCCCTTGTAACACCGGGTCTGTCCTCTACCTTTGCCCTTGTTGAACGGGAAATTCTATTGATAAACGACGATTTGCCTACATTTGGTATACCGACAATCATAACTCTGACAGAACGGTTTTTCATGCCCTTGGCTTCCCATGCTTCTATTTTCTCCTTTAGCACATCCCTCACAACTGTAATAAAGCTGCCCATACCTCTGCCGGACTTGCAGTCAAGTTCAACCGCACGAATACCCTGAGTTTTGAAGTACTCAACCCACTGCTTTGTGGCTTTTGGGTCGGCAAGGTCGCACTTGTTCATTAGAATAACCCTCGGCTTACTTCCTACTATCTCTGCCAAATCCGGATTACGGCTGCTCATGGGCAGACGTGCGTCAATTATTTCAGCCACGGCATCAACAAGTTTTAAATCAGCTTGAATCTGTCGTTTTGTCCTTGTCATATGACCGGGAAACCACTGTATATACTGAGCATTTTGGCTGTGACTATTTGTCTGCACAGCTTTACGATTATTCCTTTTTTCATTTCTTCTTGCGGCTTCACTGTTCTTGGAAGATTTTATGTTCTTTGTACCTGTCCTTTGCGAATTGCTCTTTGAAAATCGTTCGCCGCCGTTTGACTGTGAATTATTTGCGTTCCCTCTTCCATGAGAACGTTTGGGATTACCTGACATTCCTTTTCCGCTTGACTGTCGCTTTGCACGATTTGAAATTTTATTTGTGTTTTTCAAAAACATCACATCTTTCTATACTATAAAAGGGTTTCCCCTCTCCGACAAAGAGAAGAAACCCAAGTTTTTCTATACTAAATATTATCTTAATTATATTGTTATTCAACCTTGCCGAATGAATTGAACGGGTAAAGTCTGAATTGAACCTTACCGATAATGTTGTTTACATCTATCAAGCCGACATCAGAAAATCTGCTGTCCTTAGAAATTCCTCTGTTATCGCCCAGTACGAAAACTGTACCATCAGCCACAGTCAGCGGAAACTCAACATCACCCGACACCATAGTGTCCCCAACAGCATACGGCTCATCAAGCAAAATTCCGTCAACGGTAACCTCACCTGTTTCACGGTCTATGTCAACCGTTTGACCGCCTATTGCTATAATTCGTTTAACTATAGTCTTGTCAAGCTCAACACCGTGGCTTATAACGACTATGTCTCCAACTCTCGGCTCATAGTTAAGTCCGGTTATAATAACCCTGTCCTTATCCTGCAATGTATCGTTCATTGAAGAACCGTCTACATCTACCATTCTAACGCAAAATGTCATTACAACAACAAGTATCACCACTGCCGCCAAAAGTGCTGACACCCAGTCATACACACCTGTTGTGAATTTTGACGGACCTTTCCCCCTATGTGAATGGCTGTTTGCTCTTCTGTTTGACCCAGACTGTTCATCAGTATCAATATCCTCTGTTTCAGGCTCGGCATCCGCCTTTACATGGGTGGGAAGTTCATACTCCAGTGACTCATCACCAATAACGCTCTCATCAACAGGTTCCAATGGTTCATTCATTTTATTAAATATTTGAGTATTCATTATATATCACCATACCTTCTGTTTGGCAAGCAGTATTATATACGGAATGCGGAACCCTCTGCGATACTCATGCCAATACCCGCAAAAGAGAAACCGCCATAATATTGCAAAGCATAGTAAAAAAAGGGACAAACCGTCCCTTTTCAAACCGCTGATAATTAGTCCTTTGTACGGATCTGCTCTTTAACCTTAGCAGCCTTACCAACTCTGTCACGGAGATAGTACAACTTAGCTCTGCGTACACGACCGCGTCTAACAACCTGTACGTCCTTTACGTTAGGGCAGTGAAGCGGGAATACTCTCTCAACACCTACACCGTAAGCTACACGTCTAACTGTGAAAGTCTCAGCAACACCGCTGCTCTTCTTAGCAATTACAGTGCCTTCAAACATCTGAATTCTCTCTCTGTCGCCCTCACGAATGTTAACGCTTACTTTTACTGTGTCACCAACGTTAAAGCTTGGTACTTCGCTCTTGACTGAATCAGCAGCGATCAATTTTAATGCATCCATTTTATATCCTCCTAAAGTTTACAGACATTCTTACCTGACAAAGCAGGCAGAGGATTGTCCGCTTCATTGTTCGCCCCTCAAACGGAACGGGCAGTGAAACGCATTGAGTCTGACAAAGTCAAAAACAACGGTTCAAATGCTTTAGTATTATACCACATTCAAAGACAAAAAGCAATGCTTTTGCAAAAGTTTTAAGAAATTTCATATTTATTAAGGAAATTCATGAAATACTCGGGAAGTTCAGAGTCAAAATCCAATCTTTCACCTGTAATAGGGTGAATAAACCCAATTTTTTTTGCATGCAAACACTGACCGCCAAGGGAAGCAATTACATTCTTCGGGCCATAAACAGAATCACCTGCAACGGGATGTCCCATATATGCCATATGCACCCTGATTTGATGTGTTCTGCCGGTTTCAAGCCTTAGTGCAACGTGTGAAAAGCCATTATTGTAATCAATCAGCGAGTAATGTGTAACCGCATTTTTGCTGTTTTGAGCAGTAACACACATTTTCTTTCTGTCTATCTTATTTCTGCCTATCGGTGCATCTACCGTTCCCTTCGGCTGCTTTAGTCTGCCGTAAACCACTGCCTCATACTCTCTTGAAAAGGAGTGTACTTTTATCTGCTCAGCAAGTCCGACGTGTGCTTTGTCGGACTTTGCGACTATCAGCAAGCCGCTTGTATCCTTATCTATTCTATGAACAATACCGGGGCGGAGAACCCCGTTTATGCCCGACAAGCTTCCTCTGCAATGATAAAGCAAAGCATTCACTAAGGTACTATCATAATTACCCGGTGCGGGGTGAACCACCATTCCCTTGGGTTTGTTAACGACTAAAAGGTCGGCGTCCTCGTAAACTACATCAAGCGGTATATTTTCCGGCAGAGCCTCCAAAGCTTTTGGGGGCGGAACATCTACTGTCACTGTGTCGCCCTGCTTTGGTTTGATGTTTTTACTGCATGGCTTGCCATTGAGCAAAACCGCACCGTTTTCACACAGCTTGGCAACCGCACTGCGTGACAACCCACAGTTATCACTTACCAGCTTGTCAAGACGAATACCGCACATAGCTTCTTCCACTGTAAAGGTATAATCCATACTTAATCCGCCTTTGCCCTATTCATCACTGCAAGCTCATCACGCTTTGCTATGTTTTTCTTGCAGAACATAATGGAGATTATTAGCAGCACCGCACCCACCGTTATGAAATAATCTGCCAAATTGCAAACCGGTGAGAAAAAAGAAAACTGCAAAAAATCAACAACATATCCTCGGAAAATTCTGTCAACTAAATTGCCGACCCCTCCCCCGAAAATCAATACAACAGAAGTAAAAAACAGCTTTCCCTCAATTTTATACTTATAAAGAATATAAGCGAATGCCGCAAAGATAATAAGAGTAACCGCAATAAAAAAGACACGTCCGTTTTGCAAAATACCAAATGCAGCACCACGGTTTTCCGTATAAGTAAGATAATAAAAATTTTCTATTAGGGTTACCGCTCCCTGCGGTTTAATGA
>CAMWIZ010000112.1 GCA_947174455.1 uncultured Clostridia bacterium
TATTTATACTTTATTAAAAAAACGGATGGCACATAGCCATCCGTCGTTTTTTAATAATTTTAAACACACGCAAGATTACTTATATTTACGCTTACGAGCAGCCTCGGACTTCTTCTTGCGTTTAACAGAAGGCTTCTCATAAGCTTCTCTCTTACGAACCTCTGCAATAACACCTGCTCTCGCACACTGCTTCTTAAATCTTCTCAAAGCACTTTCAAGAGACTCGTTATCTTTAATTCTGATTTCTGCCATTTATCTTCCCTCCCATCCGCCAAAAGGCAGGAGTTAATTGCACATTTGCACAGCTATTATACAACATTACACTCACTGCTGTCAAGCTTTTTTTATAAAAATAGTCTAAAAAACGCATAAATTTTTTCACGATGCAAAAATATGCTGAAAAGGACGGAGATTTATGGATTAACAACGATATTTACAAGCTTGCCCTTGACGTAAATTTCCTTAACAATATTCATTGTACCTATAGCAGCCTTTACCTTTTCATCGGCCTTAGCGGCAGCTAAAGCATCAGCTTGTTCACAGTCGGCAGGGAGAACAATCTTTGATTTTATCTTGCCGTTTACCTGAACTGCAATCTCGATGGTTTCGTCCTTACACTTATTTTCATCGTACTGCGGCCAAGTCTGTTCTGCAAGAATACCTGTTTCGGAAAGCTTTTGAAGCTCCCAAACCTCCTCGGTAACGTGAGGTGCAAACGGATTAAGCAAAATAGAGAAAATCCTAAGTTCTTCCTTAGTAACCGAACCTGTGGCTGCAATATCGTTAATCAAGGACATCAAAGCAGCAATAGCTGTATTAAACTTAATGCTTTCAATATCGTCACCGACCTTTTTTATGGTCTTATGAAAAACGCTTTCAAGCTCCGGACGAATTACGTCACTGTCTGTAACAATGCTTTGCAGATTGTAGTACCTCTCAATAAACCTGCGGCAGCCCTTTATTCCCTTAGGATCCCACGGTGCGGATTTCTCAAAATCGCCTATAAACATCTCATACAAACGCAGCGTATCTGCACCGTACTCGTTTACAACGTCATCGGGGTTTACAACATTGCCCCTTGACTTACTCATCTTTTCACCGTTGCTGCCAAGAATCATGCCATGGCTTGTACGCTTTGCATACGGTTCGCTTGTCGGAACCACGCCGATATCATAAAGGAACTTGTGCCAAAAACGGCTGTACAAAAGGTGGAGTGTTGTATGCTCCATGCCGCCGTTGTACCAATCAACAGGCGACCAATAATCGAGTGCTTCCTTGCTTGCGAGAGCCTTGTCGTTATGAGGGTCCATATATCTGAGGAAATACCATGATGAGCCCGCCCACTGCGGCATTGTATCGGTTTCTCTTTTTGCATTTCCGCCGCACTTAGGACACTTTACATTTACCCAGTCGGTAATATTTGCAAGCGGTGACTCGCCTGTGTCTGTCGGTTCATACGACTCTACCATAGGAAGCTCCAGTGGCAGCTCACTTTCGTCTATCGGCACATATCCGCAGCACGGACAGCAAACTATCGGAATAGGCTCGCCCCAGTAACGCTGGCGTGAAAACACCCAGTCACGAAGCTTGAAGTTAACTTTTTCCTTGCCCTTGCCGTTTTCTGCAAGCCACTGCTTAATCTTAACCTTTGCTTCCTCAACGGACAAACCGTCAAGTATACCTGAGTTCACCATTACACCTGTTGCACAGTCTGTAAAAGCCTCCTCCTGTACATTTCCGCCCTTAACAACCTCGATAATCGGCAGGTTAAATTTCTTTGCAAATTCCCAGTCACGTGTGTCGTGTGCAGGAACAGCCATGATGGCACCTGTACCGTAGGAAACGAGTACATAGTCAGATATAAAAATCGGAATTTCTGTATTATTAACAGGGTTAACTGCCTTTACACCCTTAATAAGCACACCTGTTTTACTCTTAGCCATTTCTGTACGCTCAAAGTCGGACTTTTTTGCAGCTTCGTTTTGATAAGCACGAACCTCGTCCATGTTTTCAATAACATCTGCCCATTTTTCTATGTAAGGGTGCTCAGGAGAAACTACCATATATGTTGCACCGAAAAGAGTATCGGGACGTGTTGTATAAATTGTAAGTGTGTCACCTGTGGTTGTTGTAAAGTCAACCTCTGCACCTGTGCTTCTGCCAATCCAGTTTTTCTGCTGAGTTTTAACTCTTTCGGGATAATCAACACCGTCAAGGTCGTCAACCAGTCTTTGTGCATACTCTGTAATTTTGAGCATCCACTGTGACTTAACTTTCCGCAAGACCTCGCTTCCACAGCGTTCACACACACCGTTTACTACCTCTTCATTTGCAAGAACGCATTTGCAGGAGGTACACCAGTTTACAGCCATCTCCTTTTTATAGGCAAGTCCTTTTTTGAAAAGCTGGAGAAAAATCCACTGTGTCCACTTAAAATACTGTGGGTCTGTGGTGTTTATTTCTCTGCTCCAGTCAAAGGAAATACCGAGAGATTTAATCTGCTGTTTAAATCTTTCTATATTATTCTTTGTTACAATGGCAGGGTGAATATGGTTTTTTATGGCGAAGTTCTCAGTCGGCAGACCGAAAGCGTCCCAACCTATAGGATAAAGCACATTGTAGCCCTGCAAACGTCTTTTTCTTGCAACCGTGTCAAGAGCAGTATACGGACGTGGGTGTCCCACATGAAGTCCCTGTCCCGATGGGTACGGGAACTCAATAAGAGCAAAAAACTTGGGTTTTTCGCTGTTTTCCTCCGCATGAAAAACACCCTTTTCCTCCCATTTATCCTGCCATTTTTTCTCTACTGTACTGTGTTCGTATTTCAAAGCAAATCCCCCTAAAATCAATCAACAAGAATATCGGAAATATCCACCTCTGCACCGTCTGCCCACATTTTGTCAAGGTCATAGTACTCCCTTGATTCCTCTGAGAAAACATGGACTATTACATCAACATAGTCAAGCAATATCCACGAATTTGAGCGGTGCCCCTCAACGTGGCTTACCGTATTGCCCGACTCTTTCAGCTTATACTCAACCTCGTCTGCCAATGACTTAACATGGGTGGAGCTTGTACCTGTAGCTATAACAAAATAATCTGTCAAAACAGAAACGTCCTCAACCTTAATAACCTTTATCTTAGCACCTCTCTTGGTATCCAAAGCCTTAGCAGCCTCTTTTGCCAATTCTAAGCTTGTCATATAAACACCTCTTTATATAAAGTACGTTTTTCATAAATATCTGAAATTTATTTCTGCACAAAAGAAAAACATCAATTCTAAAACTACTTCTTGCGTGAGGTCTGTAATATAACCTCATTATAGCACAAGACTGTGTTTGGATCTATAGCCAAAGACCTTTGTGCCAAATCCGCAATACTGAACGACAGTCCGAAAGCCATCGCCTCTTCCAGGCTTCTGTCTGCCAGTGCTCTCATCTTATCCACACCGTCATAGTCACGCTCTGCCCCTGTGAAATCGGCAATATAAATTACCTTCTCCAAAAGGCTCATATTTGCCCTGCCTGATGTATGGTAGCGAATCGCATTGAAAACGTCCTCATTGTCAATGCCCATAACATCACGAACAAATGCAGCTCCTGCAATGGAGTGCCAAAGCTTTTGGGTTGATTTTTCAACATCACTTAGTATTATATTTGAATTTTCTATAATTTGCAACTGCTGTTTTGCGGAAGTTTCCTTTGTACAGTCATGCAGAAGTCCGGCAAGCTTTGCAAGGCTTACATCTGCACCGTATTTTTTCGCCAATCGCTGTGCCTCTATTGAAACATTGACCGAATGAATATATCGTTTTTCTCCCATTCTCGCTTTTATAACCTTATTAAAGCGTTCGTAGCAAAGCTTGGATTTATTCATATAAAGGTAGTTTGCGTAAATATACTTTTCCACCTTTGAGTCAACCAGCCCAGATATATCCTCATCATAAAAAACACGCTTTCTTACTTCACTTGACGATATATCCATACGTTTAAGGTCGAGTACAACGGTTTTTGCACCCATTTCCCGCAATCTTTCTTCATGCTCTCTCAAGAGTTCACAGTCAGCATCATTCCTTGGAACTGTGCAAACAGTGGCAAGTGAAAATATCTCCTTGGGACATTTCCAGTCCTGTAGAGTAAGAAACATATCAGCACCTGTTATCAGATAAAGTTCGCTGTCGGGGTAAAGCTGTTTTAATTGTTTTAGAGTATCAACCGTATAGCTTTTTCCGCTGCGTTTTATCTCAATATCGGAAACCTCTGACTTTTTCACGTTTTCCGCCGCTGCAATGCACATATTGAGTCTATGCTCGGCAGAAATCATCTCCTCATCACTCTTATGCGGAGGGGTGGCGGTGGGAATAAAAATAATCTTATCAAGCTTCAATTTTTTAACAAAAGCCGAAGCCACCGCAGTATGTGCGTTGTGTATCGGATTAAAGCTTCCGCCAAACATCGCTATTTTATGAGGCTGTTTCATATTATCACCTGCTTTTTATAAATTTTTCACCCTTAACCCTTTTTCTTTGCTGCCTTTGGCAGAACAATCTGCGGTTCCTTTTCGTTTCTCTTGTAAAGAACAAACTTAGTACCTATAACCTGTACCACGTCCGACTTTGTTTCCTGAGCAATCTGCTCGGCAACTTCCCTTACGGAAAGCTCGCAGCTTTCCAAAACCTTTCCTTTGATAAGTTCTCTTGCTTTGAGTGCAGACGCTGCCTGTGCGGTAATCTGCTCGCTCATGCCTCCCTTACCCACCATAAGTA
>CAMWIZ010000113.1 GCA_947174455.1 uncultured Clostridia bacterium
TTTGTGTATAAGAGACAGTACAAGAGGTGATTATAATGGGTTTACTGAAGGCTCTGTTTGGTGACTACAGTAAAAAGGAAATAAAAAGAATTAAGCCGCTTTGCGACAAGGTAATTGATCTTGAAAGCAAATACGAGGCAATGAGTGAGTCTGAACTTAAAAATCAGACAAATATACTAAAGCAAAGACTTGCTGACGGAGAAACAACCGATGATATTTTGGTTGATGCTTTTGCCGTTTGCCGTGAGGCATCTTGGAGAGTTTTGGGAATGAAACACTTTCCCGTACAGATTATGGGCGGTATTATTTTGCATCAGGGTCGAATAAGTGAGATGCGTACCGGTGAGGGTAAAACCCTTGTTGCTACACTGCCTGCATACCTCAACGGCTTAACGGGAAACGGTGTACATATAGTTACGGTTAACGACTATCTTGCTCGCCGTGACTCTGAGTGGATGGGCAAGCTTTACCGTTACTTGGGTCTTACAGTCGGTCTTATTGTTCACGATTTAAGACCTGAGGACAGAAAGACCGCTTATGATGCAGACATTACATATGCTACAAACAACGAGCTTGGCTTTGACTATCTTCGTGACAACATGGTTGTTTATAAGAACCAAAAGGTACAGCGTGGTCACAACTTTGCCATTGTCGATGAGGTGGACTCTATTCTGATTGATGAGGCGAGAACTCCGCTTATCATTTCAGGTCCGGGCGACAAGTCCTCAGAAATGTACGAACGTGCCGACAATCTTGCAAGAACCTTGAAGAAAAAGGTTTTTGAGGAAATCGACTCAAAAGAGGACAACGAGGACTACTATAAAGAAAACTCCATTGACTACATCGTGGACGAAAAGGCAAGAACGGCAACCCTTACACAGGTTGGTGTGAAGAAGGTTGAAAAGTTCTTTGGCATTGAAAACCTTACAGACCCCGACAACCTTGAGATTCAGCATCATATCAATCAGGCAATTAAAGCACATAGCATTATGAAGCGTGACATCAACTATGTTGTCAAGGATGATCAGGTTATAATAGTTGATGAATTTACGGGACGTTTGATGTACGGCAGACGCTACAATGATGGCTTGCACCAGGCTATTGAGGCAAAAGAGGGTGTTAAGGTTGAGAGCGAGAGCAAAACTCTTGCAACCATTACGTTCCAAAACTACTTCCGTCTTTACAGCAAGCTTTCCGGTATGACAGGTACTGCAATGACCGAGGAAGCGGAGTTTGGTGAGATTTACAAGCTTGATGTTGTCGAAATTCCTACCAATAAGCCTATACAGCGTGAGGACAAGCCGGACGCTATATTCTCCACCGAAAAAGGTAAGTACGAAGCTGTAATTGACGATATTATAGAGGCTCACGAAAAGGGGCAGCCTGTACTTGTAGGTACAATATCCATTGAAAAATCGGAGCTGCTTAGCTCACTGCTAAAGAAAAAAGGAATTAAACACAACGTGCTTAACGCAAAGCACCACGAGAAGGAAGCCGAGATTGTAGCACAGGCAGGTAAAAAGGGTGCGGTAACAATCGCAACCAACATGGCAGGACGTGGTACAGATATTATACTCGGCGGTAACGCAGAATACATGGCAAAAGCCGAAATGAGAAAGCAAAAATTCTCGGAGGAGCTTATAGCGGAGGCAACAGGCTTTGCCGACACAGACGATCAGGAGATTTTAAAAGCAAGGGAAACCTTTACAAAACTCAACGAAAAATATAAAAACGAAATTAAGAGCGAGGCAGAAGAAGTAAGGGAAGCAGGCGGTCTGTTCATAATGGGTACGGAACGTCACGAGTCAAGACGTATTGACAATCAGCTTCGTGGACGTGCAGGACGACAGGGCGACCCCGGTACATCACGCTTTTATTTATCTGCTGAGGACGATTTGCTAAGATTGTTCGCAGGTGACAGAATCAAGTCTATTATGAGTTCCTTCAATGTTGATGAAAACATACCGCTAGAAAGCAAGATTTTGTCAAAGACGGTAGAGAACGCACAGCAAAGAGTGGAAACAAGGAACTTTGAAATTCGTAAAAACGTACTCCAGTATGACGATGTAATGAATCGTCAGCGTGAAATTATCTACGGACAGAGAGATCAGGTTCTTAACGGTGAGGACATCAGAGAAACAATTATCAAGATGATTTCCGACACAATAGAGGCAACGGCTGCAACCTATCTGCCTGATGACTACACAAAGGAGTCGTGGAATTACGAGGGACTTAAAGAATACTACAAGGGCTGGCTTATTGAGGAAAATGACGAGGACTTCAACCTCACTGAGGAGGAGCTTGCCGATACCGAGCGTGAGTATGTAGTAAGCAAGCTTACAGAAAAGGCGAATGCTATTTATGAGGACAACGAAAAGCTTTTGCCGCCTGACGTTATGCGAGAAGCAGAGCGTGTATACCTGCTTAAGAGTGTTGACAAGCATTGGATGGATCACATTGACAACATGGAGCAGCTAAAGCAAGGTATCCGTCTGAGAGCCTTTGCACAGCGTGATCCTGTAGTTGAATACCGTCTTGAGGGCTTTGATATGTTTGATGAAATGGTAGAAACCATTCGTCAGGATACGGTAAAGCTTATGCTTGTAGTACCTAAGAAGATTTACGCACAGCAGAAGTTAATGGCAGAGATTCAAAAGGCCAGAGAAATACAAATGCAAAGACTTGCACAGAAAAAGCAGGCTGAATTAAATGCTCAAAAACAGGGTGAGCAGGAGCAGGAAGCCATACAAATGGTTCTAAAGCGTGAGCAGATTGCAAAGCCAAGCTGGACAAGCAGTGACGGTTCACAGCCGAAGGTTAACAGACCCAAGGTAAACTCACGCAAAAAGGTAGGTCCAAACGACCCCTGTCCATGCGGAAGCGGGAAGAAATATAAAAAATGCTGTGGTTTAACCAAGAATAATTAAATTTTGAGTAATAAAAATCTGAATCCCCACAAATCACTAAGATTGTGGGGATTCAAAAAATTAGACATAGGAGCGTAGTAGATGAAATGCTGCTACGCTTCTTCTTATTCAGCTAAAATATTAAGTTTTTAAATGATAGGACTTATACTAATTCTACTCCCATTAGTAGACAATATTCGGCGTTAAATTCCGCATATCTGCGTCAGAAAACCTTACCGGGCGATAGCCCGCTTCTGTATTTTTTCGCTATTCTATTTTTTCACCCTTGACATCAACACGACACACTCCACATGATTAGTATGCGGAAACATGTCTATCGGTTGGATTTTCTCCGCCTTATATCCGTTATGTACCAAAAAGTACAAATCCCTCGACAAAGTCTGCGGATTACAGGAAACATACACCACCTTGGACGGTGACAGACTAACTAATGATTGTAAGAAATCCCTGTTGCATCCTGCCCTTGGTGGGTCTATCATGACCACATCAAATTTATCACCGACTTCTGCTGCCTCACGCATAAATGCCGCAGCATCGGCATTGTAAAATACGGTGTTCTGAGTGTTGTTGAGTGCGGAATTTTCCTTTGCATCCAAAACAGCGGCACTGTTCAACTCTACCCCCACTACTTGCTTTGCTTTGTCAGACGCTATTAGTCCTATTGTGCCGACACCGCAGTAAGCATCCAAAACTCTTTCTTTTCCTGTCAGATTTGCATACTCAATTGCAGTTGTGTACAGTACTTCCGTCTGAACCGAGTTAACCTGATAAAATGACTTTGATGAAATGCGAAAACGTTTTCCACACAGAATATCTTCTATAAATCCGTTGCCGTATAGTGGCTGCTCAAGACTGCCGAGCATCATCTTCGATGATTTATTTACATTTAAAACAATTGTCTTTATTTCATTATGTTTTTTGATAAGTTCCTCTGCAAGCGGTGAAAGAATTTTTGATTCGTTTGATGAACATACAAGCACAACCATGTAGTCGCCCGTAGCGGACGACTTTCTTACCATAATGTGACGGATCAGTCCTCGGTCGTTTTGCGGATTAAAAGGAGATATTTTATGCGAAATCATAAGCTTGCGAATATCCCTTGCAATTTCATTTGCTTTGCCGTCATTTATAAAGCAGTCGTCCGTTGCGACTATCCCCCCCGTGGAGGATTGGTATACGCCTGTAATAAGATTGCCGTTTCCTGCCTTGCGAACGGTATACTGTGCCTTGTTGCGGTAGTGATAGGGGTATGCCATTCCGATGATTTTGTTTACATGACCGAATCTTCGCAGTAATTTAACAACGACCGCTTGTTTGTAGTTAAGCTGGCGTGTATAGTCCATGTTGCTAAGCTGGCATGCACCGCACTTTTTAGATACGGTACATACGGGTGTATTTACCGACTTTTGGCTTTTTTGCCTTGTTTGATTTATGTTTATGTCAGATTTTTTTGATGTGCTTTTGTAAATTTGTTTGCCTGACTGCTTTGTTCCCATTACAACCGCTCCTTTTGTGCCGAGGTTTGTTATTATTTTCGATTGGTTATTACAAAATTGTATGCTTCTAATTTTATCAAAAATTGTGAGATATGTAAAATATATTTTTTAAATAATCTACATAGTACCTGTCGGGAATAAATATTGAGAAAATACGGCGAGCTATGTAAATGCTGTACACTATAGCAGTACGCTATTTACTGAAAAGTAAAATTATACTGTTTAAAGCTGTGGTATAAGATTAACAAAGTATAAAATTTTTGGGAGTTGATTTATAATGCTAAATTAGAATTAAAATTGCGAAATATGTAAG
>CAMWIZ010000114.1 GCA_947174455.1 uncultured Clostridia bacterium
ACATAGTTTAATCATAGCAAGTTATATAAGCTCCCGTTAGGGGGCTTTTTATATTAGACGGATGTATCTTTTTATTTGTGTGGCACTTTCTCTTACTTCACTTGCTAATTTCTGATTAGAGCGTTCTCCCACAAAATTCGGTCCCAGTGGGTCCGAATTTTTAATGGGTCTGCCGGATCTTTTTTTCATAGCTTCCAACCTCATTTTATAAGCAAAAGCTTTTTCACTTGGCAAAACCTTTGATCGCTGAAAGTTACTGTCAACCATATAAACAGTGGCTTCATCATCGGAGATTTCCATAACTGCACATTTCAAAGTTGTAAGTCCGGCAAGTTCGCATGCTCTTTTTCTTCGGTGTCCGCTGATAAGTTCATACCTGCCGTCGCTTTTAAAACGAACTATTGCAGGGTTGATTACACCGTTTTCTTTCACGCTGTCGGCAAGTTGCTGCATATCATCGTTATCTACAACCTTAAAAGGATGGTTGGGAAAGCTGTCTATTTGACTTAGAGGGATTTCCTCAAAATCAAATGAGCTGTCGGCATCTTGAATACCAAACAGCTCATCAAGTGATTTCATATCAAAACCTGTCATTCTGTGATACCCCCTCTTTCTATAATCTGCATAACCTCTTTATATTCATGAGGCTTTGCAAGGGGACTCACAAGAGGACATCCTTTTCTTTCGGGGCAACGGTAGAGAACATTCATTATTCTTTTATCCTTTTTTGAAATTCTGAAAACCGCATACACTTGATCGGGTTCGTATAGAATTTTCATGCCAAAATCAACGAATGTTCCTATTCCGTTGTCGTTGAAAAGAAGATATTCACGGTACACCTTGCTTGAAAAGTCAGAGCAGTATCTGAAGTCGTCGGAGATTGCAACTCCATTGATAATAATCTGATTATCGTTGTTTACATCAATGGTTATATTCGAAAGGGAATCTACAAGAGGTTCTATAGCAGTTAAAAGTTCCTTTTTCAGTTCCTCAACTGCAATGTATCTGTCAACGGGACTAAAATCTGCATAGGGTACGTGTCTTTTAAATACTTCCGTCATAATTATGCCTCCTCGATTTCATTTGTGAGCTGCCTGTAAGCCACAGCAACTTTACTTGATTTTGCGTACTTGTAAATACTTTTGCCCTCGGTTACTGTTGATACGCCAATATAGGACACGGCAAGCTTGCACATTCCAACATAACTTGGCAGCTTATTAGTAGGCGTTCCGTCCTTCGCTTCGTTATCCAATTCGGCAAATTTATGAATACGTACAAGGTCAAAAGCATTGCACAATTTACCTCCTGCGGGATCGGTGGCGTGATGAGAGTATAGGAAATTGCCATCCTCGTAAATAACCGCACCGCCCGTTGTAGAACCCTCCGCATATGTATATCTGCCATCCGTGCAAGGTGTGTATACGCCCGGGATAAACCTGTCCATTGCGGTATAAACATTATATGTTCGGCAAAATGCACCCACTATACCAGTTTTCTCCGTCGGATCGCCCTGCTTTTTTGCAAGTTTTACCCTCGCTTGCGGGGCGTTCGGCACTTCCGGCCATTCCGATACATTGCGCCAATCTCCATACATTGCGAGCATTCCGTCAACGGATAAAAACGGTTTATCCTCGTACTCAAATACATATTGACTGTCGCTTGATGCTGACGGCCAGTACATTAAACGCGAGGCTTGGAACGTTGTCGGGCCACATAATTCAATACCTATAAGCTGTGCAAGCTTACGGGCAATAGGCTCATACTCGTCAGCAGTGCAGGTACGGTCAAGAATAAAAATCGCCCTGAGCCTTGGGCGTGATTCCTCGTGCTTTCTTGTTGAATATACTGCGTATGCACAGCCGAGTGCGGCTATCCGTTGCAGCACCGACAGTGTACCCTCTGCAGGGATATTGTCCATATCAAGCGTAATTAAATCTCTGCCTGTTACGTTGTCGGACTTTCTCTGCGTTGTTTTAAACGTGCCTCCTACAAAACCGCCGACGTCCTTTAAATCGTCTTGTTTTGACTTAGGCAAACGTAAATATGCGTCCAGTGTTTCAGTGCTTCTTACGGGGTGTCGGAGCTTTTCTATGAACTCCGACCATAATATTTTTTGCGGATTCCAAACAGATGATTTTCTGCTTGCACCTGTTGTTATCATTATTACTTTGTCGTAACTCAATTTTTACCCCTCTCTTTTCGTGGCGTATATTGACAAAATTTTGCAATTAGTTTAGAATTGTAACTATATATTCATTAAAATTTATTGATTAGAGGTGTATTATAAATGGGTTTTATTTTTCCCGAATCCCTTGCATGCAAACTTATTGATATGGCTTCAGAAAGTAAGTTTAGATATGGAAATCAAGCGGATGAACAAGATATTTTTCAATATGTATACGAACCTGTATATAACAAATTAAGACCGTTATTCTTAAATTATGATGAAGATAAAAATGCTGATGAGATTATTGATATTTTAACAGAATGCAAATCAATATTCTTAGCTAACCCCTGCAAAACTAACCCCGCTTATACTATTTATATAGAAATGCTTATCACTGGTGAAAACTCTTTTAGGGATAAGTTTACAACTCACGCACACCTACCTAACTGTTTTAAAAGGATACGGAACAAAAGCATTGCCAAGAAAAATAAAAAATGGAGAACAAATCGATTTTATTGGTTTGTTCATGAATTTATAAATGACTATAACAATCTAAGAAAAGCTCTCGGATTGCCTAACCTGACAAGAGGACAAAAAAGAGTTGTCGATAAGATAGCTGATGACGACGTAAAATGCTTTGCCCATACCCTCATCGGTACATGTATATTTTTTATGTATTTTCCAATCGTATGTGTCATAAACGCTATTATTAAACTGTATTACCTGATAGTCCACCACGTTCCCCTTTAATCTTTCATATAATACTGGCTCTCAAATCCTGCCGCTTTAAGGGGCAGCCCCTCTGCCCACTTAATAGGTTTGCCCATAATCTCGCACACTCTCTCCTGCGAAATTGCCCACTCGGGACAATCTATAATAACCTCATCGTGGACATGCATTACAATGTGTAAACCTATATCATCAAGCCTGTTAAGAGTTTCCGCAAGACAGTCACGGGCGATAGCCTGAACAATATTCTCAGTCAGCTTGCCACCGTATGTGCTTTGCTCTGACCACTTTTTATTGTTCTGTCCTACACCGTAATAGTGTAAAGCTTCTTTGCCAAAATCGTTTTGTGCTAAAAACGGATGAGGGTAATACAGCTTACGCCCGCTCGGCAGAAGCACTGTAAAAAAGTCAAGTCCGTTTGCGATATCAAACTCACGTGAGAGTATGATGCCCTTGTTCACTCCAACCGAGGTACCCGTTCTCATCACTTCAAGTGCGGCATTTTCAAGCGTATACCACAAATCTTTTATTCTTGGATTAGCTTTACGCCAGCGTGTAACAATATCAGGCAGTTCTTCCTCTGTAAGCCCCATTTTCAAAGCACCCATGGCTATAAGTGCACCTGATGAGCCTTGATGACCCAGTGCAAGTTCGGCAAGCATATTTTATACAAAATACCCATGGCGGTAATTTTTCGACATTCGAGGAGAAGAAAGAGTCAGCCGAAATTATCCGACAGAGGATTTCCGATATTTGTATCTCGATGAAAGCGGAAGATTACATACAGCGTCCCGAAAGAACAGACGTAACAGTTTCCGTAGAGCTTGATACCAAAGCCCGTGCCTTGTATGGTAAATTCGAGAAAGAAATGTTTTTGCAGATTGATGAAGAAAGCCTTGATGCAGGTACGGCGGCAGTTCTGTCAAACAAACTTTTGCAAATGTGCAACGGGGCTGTCTATGGTGACAGCGGCACAGTAGAAATTCACGATTGCAAAATAGAAGCCTTTATGGAGCTTGTCGAGGCGGCGCAGGGGTAGCCGATACTTGTGTTTTATAATTTTAAGCACGATTTAGAGAGAATTAAAAAGGCCCTTGCGAAATCGAGGCTGACTGTCGGGGAGCTGAAATCACCTGACGATATTGACCGTTGGAATAACAGAGAACTTAATATCCTGCTTGCGCACCCTGCAAGTGCAGCCTACGGGCTTAACCTCCAGGCAGGAGGCAGTCACATTGTTTGGTTCGGCCTTAATTGGAGTTTGGAGCTGTACCAACAGGCTAATGCAAGACTTTACCGTCAGGGACAGCGGAACAGGGTTATTATACATCATCTTGTTGTGACTGAATTTCAATAGCTGGGAGACTGTCGCAGAAAAAGTGCATGTTTCTAGGCGTTCTGTATTTTCTATTTACGGTAACGCCCTTGAAAAATTTAGAGAAATTTCTGGATTTCAATAAAGTCTGCACTAGTTTGCACTGCAATGCAGTTGTCAATATGATACAATAGTATTGTAATAAGAGGGCGGAAACAGAAAAGCTTAAAGAATCCTCTGATTCCGATTTAGGCTTTTCTTCCGCCGCACACTGTTACAACCGATATGGCAGAGCTACTGGTGTAGAAGAACAGCGTAAATTTTCGGCTACCCCTTGCAGGTTCGATTCCTGCTTCTGCCTCCACGTGCGACTACTTTGGTTTGTTCATTGCATCTCCTTTCGGTAACACAACCGTCCTGTTTTTAGGGCGGTTTTGTGTTGTTTAAATAAATTCATTGAACGTATTTGTCAAAATCTATTGACTTTTATAATATTGTGATGTATATTGTAATTGTTGGAACGT
>CAMWIZ010000115.1 GCA_947174455.1 uncultured Clostridia bacterium
ATAAGATAATGTATTCTTATTTCTATTACCAAATTCAAGCGGTCGTAAAGATGCTTGCAAACGGTTAATTTGATATTTTATTTATGGAGGAATTGTTTAATATGCAAAACATAGTGATGGGTGTTTCCATCGCAGTAATGGTTCTGCTCTCTGCTTTTTTTAGTTCTATGGAAACAGCTGTAAACTCTTGCAGTCGTGCAAGGCTCCAGAACATGGCAGAAAATGAGGTAAGGGGTGCATCAACCGCACTTAAATTCCTTGATGAATACGACAAAACCATTACCACGCTTTTAATCGGCAACAATATTGTTAATCTTAGCTGTTCATCTGTTGCAACAATACTTTGCACTAATATTTTCGGAAACTACGGTGCAGCTATAAGCACAGGTCTTTTGACGTTGATAATACTTACCTTTGGTGAGATTATACCTAAGTGCTATGCAAAAGAAAACAGTGAGAAGCTTGCAGTTTTCCTTTCAAGTCCAATTTATGGACTGATGATTTTGTTTACACCTCTATCCGTATTGTTTATTAAAATCAACTCGTTTGCTATGAAGCTTGCCGACAGTGGTGAGGGCTCACCGTCTGTTACAGAGGACGAGTTAAAGTATATCATTGAGTCGATTGAGGAAGAGGGTGTTCTGGAGGAGTTCGAGAGTGAGATGGTGCAGTCGGCTCTTGAATTTGACGAAAAAACAGTATTGGAGATTTTAACCCCAAGGGTGGACGTTGTTTCCATTGATATCGACGATCCTATTGATGTAATTACAGAAACAATAGTCAGGGAACGTTACTCACGTATACCTGTTTACAGGGACAGCATAGACAACATAATAGGAATACTCCACACAAGGGATTTTCTGGAGGAATTGTGCTGCGGAGAAGCACCGGATGTAGAGGAACTCATACAGCCCGCCTATTTTGTCTATAAGACCAGAAAGCTGTCGGCTTTGTTGTCCGATTTCAAAAGAAAAAAGCTGCATATTGCAGTGGTAGCGGACGAGTACGGCGGAATGATGGGCATTGTTACCATGGAGGACTTATTGGAGGAATTGGTGGGCGACATATGGGATGAGGACGAGGAGATAGAACAGCAATGCCGCAAGCTGCGTGACGGAAGTTATGAGGTGAGCGGAGATATGCCGCTTGAGGAGCTTATGGAGCTGTTTGAAATCCCCATGAAGACAGTAGAAACCACAAGCCTTTCAGTCGGTGGCTGGGTGTTTGAAAATCTCGGCACGGTGCCGGGAAAAGGCGAAACACTGTCACTTAACGGTCTTTCAGTAAAGGTAAGTGATGTATCGGACAAAAGAATAACAAAGCTTATTGTAAGTACCGATACTGACATATAGTTGTAATTCTCTTGGAAAAACAGAATAAATATGCAAATCACCGCTAAAAATAATAGCGGTGATTTTTTATGAAAAAGTATGCAGAAAATTCAGTGCTGACTAATGCTATCTTATTTGTTTTCGGCGGTCTTTGTTACGGTGCAATGGAGATTATGTGGCGTGGATACACTCATTGGAGTATGCTGCTTGCAGGGGGAATATGCTTTATTACTCTGTTTCACATATACTCCTCAAGACCGCATATGAATTATTTGCTGAGGTTTCTCATCGGTTCGGCGGTTATAACTACAGTTGAATTTACCTTTGGCTGTGTAGTAAACCTGTGGTGGGGTATGAACGTATGGGACTACTCACGCTTTGTGCCGAATCTGTGGGGGCAAATATGTCTTTTGTACAGCGTTCTGTGGGGGTTGCTGTGCATACCCGTGTCATTGCTGTGCATTAAGCTTAATGAGCTTTTAAAAACACGGCTTGCAAAGGCAACGGTTTAACATTAACATTATAAAATACGAAAACTCAGGCAAAACCGTAATACTAACTCTGTTGATTTTATGTGTATTGCACGTATTTTTATGCTTTTTAAATAATTGCAAAAAATAGGTTGATTGTACAGGGTTCGTTATGTTATAATGTAAAATGTATGAAAATATGCCTTGGTGGAATACTACCGTCGGAGGTATGTTCATATGAATAATGATAGTATGAATTTCAGCAATTTTTCGGCGGCGTCCGAGAAAAAGTCCGATAAAAAAAGCGATAAAAAAGCAAAAGAAAAGCAGCAGAGTGTAAATGAGGACAATATTTTACAGGAGGACTACGTCGAACAGATAAAAAATACAGGTTCGGTCATAGTCAAAAACAACAGGAATATGATTCATTGCCTTACTGTTATAGGTGAGATAGAAGGCCATATAGAGTCACCTCCGCAAAATAAAACAACAAAGTATGAGCATGTCATTCCTCAGCTTGTTGCAATAGAGGAGGACAGCAGAATAGACGGTTTGTTGGTTCTGCTTAATACCGTTGGCGGTGACATAGAAGCAGGTCTTGCCATAGCGGAGCTTTTGGCAGGAATGAAGAAGCCGTCTGTGTCGCTTGTTCTCGGCGGGGGTCACTCAATCGGTGTTCCGCTTGCAGTTGCCGCAAAGTATTCATTTATTGCACCCAGTGCGTCCATGACTATTCACCCTGTCAGAAGTACAGGGCTTACCTTGGGCGTAAGACAGTCGTTTGAGTACTTGCAGAGAATGCAGAGCAGAATAAACAACTTTGTTGCATCAAATTCCCGCATTACTGCTGAAAGGTATAATAAGCTTGTTATGACTACAGGTGAGCTTGTTATGGACGTTGGAACCATATTGGAGGGCGACCAGGCAGTTAATGAGGGGCTTATCGACAGCGTGGGGACCCTCAGTCTGGCATTGGAAAAGCTTAATTCCATGATTGATGAAAGTAACCGCCGATAAAAGCTTGAATGGGACTAATTTTATTACTGTCGTGCAGTTTGTGCTTTTTGCAGCAGTTAACGTATATACTGTGAATTTAAGACCTTGGCGGTATCTCGGTATATCCGAAATTATTGGCATAATACTTTATTCTCGGATATGCCCTTACATATTTAAATTTCGTATTTCAGACGGCTGTGCCGTTTGTCATAAACAGGAGGTTTACATATTATGAATGTTTTGGAGGCTATTATCCTTGGCATTGTTCAAGGCTTGACTGAGTTTCTGCCCGTAAGTAGCAGCGGTCATTTAACTATTTTTCAGCACATAATGGGAGTAAACACCGAGGGCAACCTCTTCTTTAATGTTATGCTCCATGTAGGTACGCTTGTGGCGGTTTGTGTGTTCTACCATAAGCTCATTATCAGACTTTTCAAGTCATTTTTTTCTATTGTAAAGGATATTTTTACGGGAAAATTCAAATGGAGCCAAATGGACGGTGACAGAAACCTTTTGGTTATGCTTGTTATCGGTTTGCTTCCGCTTTTCCTTTTGTTTGTTCCGATTCCGGGTGCAGGCGGAATTAATCCAAAGGATATGGCAGAGGTTTGGCAGGGGAATACCGGATATTTAATAATTACGGGTTTTTCTCTTATCGCAACAAGCGTTATGCTGTGGGTTGGAATCAAGGCTTTTGAGAATACGGGACGTAGATATGCAGGACGCAGCGGCGGCTCAAAGGTTCCCGGCCGCAGAAGACTAAAGGTAGTAGATGCTGTTTGCGTCGGTGTGACACAGTGTTTGGCTGCTATTTTTCCGGGATTGTCACGTTCGGGTTCAACCCTTGCCATGGGTGAGCTTAGGGGTCTTAACAAGCAGGTTGCACTGGACTACACATTTGTTTTGGGTATTCCGTCTATTCTTGCTGCCGCATTGCTTGAGGGCAAGGAGGCGTTTGAAACACAAGGAACACAGAACACCCTTGAAGTTAGCACAGGTGCGATGATAGCGGGCATGATTGCTGCAATGATTGTCGGCTTCTTTGCAATAAAGCTTTTCAAATGGATGCTTGCAAAGGACAGAACAGGAATATTTGTTGCTTATACCTTGATTGTCGGTTTGGCTGTTGTGGTAGTGGGTACTATTGAACTTGTACAAGGAACTAATCTTTTCAGCGGTGAACCAATCACCTTTGGCTGATAATAAAATACGGCATCGGACGTAAGTCTGCGGTGTTCGGGTGATATTCATACTCCGCTCCTGTCTGATACGGAACGTAACAGCGGGCAGGGGAGTATTGTTTTCAGGAAGGATTATTTTTATTTAATAAAGAGGTGAGTTGTTTGCCTATGCTTAAAAAGAAAAAAGACGAGAGTAAGGCTGAAAAGCTTGAAAAAATCAAAAAGACAGAGAAAAAAGCTGATAAGGAAAAAGAATCTGACAAGAAAAAAAGATCAGAGGCGACGCCTATAGATTTCGCTGTAAGGCAAAGACGTGCATTGATAATGTTCATAACATCGGCACTGCTTATTGCGATTATATTCATACCCGGTGAAATGGTCTGGCTGTGGCTGCATAACCTAATTCTGGGTTTATGCAGCATGCTTGCCTTGTTCTGGCCCATTTTACTGCTGTTTATGGCAGTTGTGACCATGCTGGAGAAAAAAATAGACAAGCTGTGGAAAAAGCTCAGTCTTTGCAGCGGTCTTGTAATTGCAGTGAATGCCTGCATATACATATTTACTTATTCGGGTACTATGGATGTTAAAGAAACCTTTGACGCCGCCGCAAGTTACCATGGCGGCGGTGTGCTTGGTTTGATTTTCGGCATACCGTTTCTAAAGCTTTTCGGAAAAACTCCTGCAAAGATTCTGATAATTATAATAATGCTTGTG
>CAMWIZ010000116.1 GCA_947174455.1 uncultured Clostridia bacterium
TATATTTTCTAATGTTATGGATTTAACGTTTCTGCAGGAGTACTCGATTTCTGAGAAATATCTCACTGATGGCATGATTAATGAGGCGGAGGGATACGTGCCAAATTTGATGGATTTGGGAAACGAGTATTGGTGAAGCACAGGTGTTTGCTATTTTTCTTTGCATATGATATAATGAGAACAAACGGTAATAAAGCAGAAAAAAGGGGTTATTAGGTGTGAATAATACAATTACAAATAAAACCTTTGATGAAGAACGTGCGTTGTACGGTGCGGTTGATTTAACGGTAAAATATTGTAATATTGACGGTCCTGCCGATGGAGAAAGTGCGTTTAAGGAAGGGCGAAATATAAACGTTGAGCATTGCTATTTTAATCTTCGTTATCCGTTTTGGCATGACGATGGGCTTAAAATTGCAAAATCGGAGATGACCGAACATTGCCGTGCCGCGTTGTGGTATTCAAACAATATTTCTGTAACAGACGCACAACTTCACGGTATTAAAGCACTTCGTGAATGCAGTAATGTCAAAATGCAGAACTGCGACATCATTTCTCCCGAATTTGGTTGGTCTGTGAACGGTATTGATATGAGCGATTGCACCGCCGAGGGCGAATACTTTATGATGCGTTCCAAAAACATTACTTTTAAAAATGTTACGTTTAGGGGTAAATATTCATTTCAGTATATTGAAAATGCACTGTTTGAGAACTGCACCTTTGACACAAAGGACGCATTTTGGCACGCAAAAAATGTAGTTGTCAAAAATTGCGAGGTTAAAGGGGAGTACCTTGCATGGTACTGTGAAAATATAACGTTTGAAAATTGCAGAATTATCGGCACTCAGCCGCTTTGCTACTGTAAAGGTCTAAGGATTATTAACTGTGAAATGATAGATGCCGACCTTTGCTTTGAACGCTCAGAAGTCGAGGCAGTTGTTACAACATCAATTGACAGTGTAAAAAATCCCTTATCGGGTAACATCTATACTCCCGGAGTGGGAGAAATAATTTTTGATATTCCTCAGGCTAAGGGGGAAGTCCATGTCACAAATAAGGAAAATTAAACAGAAAGGAAAGTACATATGAGTAAAAATATCTTGGTTATATCAGCCGGTCCCCGCAAGGGTGGCAACTCAGAAACATTGGCAGATGCCTTCGTAAAAGGGGCGAGAGAGTCCCAAAACAATGTTGAAAAAGTCTCTCTTAATGATAAGAGCATAGGCTTTTGCAGAGGATGCCTTGCCTGTCAAAAGACTCAGCGTTGCGTAATACATGACGATGCGGACATGATTGCACAAAAAATGAGGTCGGCAGATGTAATAGTTTTTGCCACACCTATTTACTATTATGAAATGTGCGGTCAGATGAAAACAATGCTTGACCGTGCTAACCCACTTTATACGTCCGATTATGCATTCCGTGATGTTTATATGCTTTCTGCTGCCGCAGATGACGAGGAGGGAACAGACAGCCGTGCGGTTTCGGGACTGGAGGGTTGGATTTCCTGTTTTGATAAGGCTCGTCTTGCAGGAACTGTATTTGCAGGTGGAGTTACTGCAGTGGGCGATATTAAAGACCACCCGTCCCTTGAAAAAGCGTACCAAATGGGCAAAAATGCTTGATTAGGTATAAAAAGGCTGTTGTGCAATGTTGTTTCAATTTATTTCCACAACAGAAAAATCCTTTAATTATTTCAGCAAGAAGTCCCCTACTTATATTAAGTGGGGGACTTCTTGCTGAATAGGTTAAAAAGTATGACCAAAGCTTAAAGTTACTACATTATTACGGTTCGTAAATGTAGTAAGAAACATCTTTCAAGCCGCCGTCCTCATATACATCCAGTACCAATGAGTTAAGAGTGTCGTTTTGATAATACGTGTATGAATTATATTCAAGTACATTGGAGTAGTATGACGATGTCGGTGTTCCAAATGCTGCGATTATTTCATCGGAGGTTGACCCCCATTTTATCCCGCCGGGAAGTTCTATTTCGGGGTACTTGTCACCCTTATCAAGCAGGAAGATATCCATAGAAATTGCGTATACTTGACCCTCCTTTATGCCGCACAGTTCGTTACCCAAATTTGCAGTGCCTACAAACATACCACAAAAGTTGTCTAATCCGTTTTTTTCTATGGGTATTGTACAAGGTGTGTGGTCCTTTGGGTTCAGAACATAATTCTCGCTGTAATCCGATTCGGACAGGTCGCACGACCAGCCGTTCTCTTCCAATAGGCTGTAATCAAACGGCAAGGTGTACTCAACACTGTCAAGAGTAAACTTGAACGTTGTCCAATCAGACGTCGGTGAAACTTTAGATGACTCATTACTTGACGCATCGCTCTTGCTGCTCGTTTCAGACTTAGACGAGTTTGATGCTGCCGATGGATTTGTGGAGTTTTTACTCGATGGGTGAGAGGTAGAAGCATAAGCGACCATAATTCCAATAACAACTACGGCTACTGCCAAAGCAGCGGTTATTGTTATTCCCAACTTGCTTTTTTTCGCTGTTACTCCGGTAGAGTTAATTGGTTGTATAGGTGAAACAATGTTCGATGATTCTGTAGGGGTATTGTTCTGAGTCCCCCTAACAAATGAATCTCCGAGCGAGCCTCGTGTCAAAATTGCATCATTCAAGTTTGGCTGCGAGGTTGTATTCGGTTGAACTGTTATGTTTGGCGATAGTGTTGTACTTGGCTGTACAGTAATTTGCGGAAGTTCTGTAGCTACAGAGCTTAAAATGTTAGAAAATGTGGCTTGAATCGGAACAGGATTTTTGATTAAGGACACAGCCGTACTGCCGAACTGAGCTTGTACCGACGGAATTTGCATCGGCTGCGGACAGGCAGGGTTCAACATAGCCTTAAACTCAGACACGGATTTAAGCCGATTTTCTGCTCTGATTGCCAGTCCCTTCATCAGTGCGGTTTCCTTAATATTATCAATGGCAATGCCATATGCGGACGGCGGCAAAAGCTCGTCATGGTTTACACGGTCCAACGCATCAAGCGGAGTTTTGCCCGTAATGCACTTATATATGGTGGCACTCAAAGCATAAATGTCTGTCCACGGGCCTTGGTTGCCTTTTGTTCTGTACTGTTCCTCCGGGGCATATCCCGGCTTTAGCATAATTGACAGGCTTTTGGGACTTTCCGTGTCAAAATCACGTGCGGAGCCGAAGTCCATTATCTTCAAAGTTCCATTCTTCAGCATCATTATGTTATCGGGGCTTATATCTCTGTGGATAATTCCCTCGCTGTGAATTTTGTCAAGCGAGTTAAAAACAGGCTCCATTAATCTGAAAATTTCATCGGAAGAAAATAATCCTTTTTCCTCAAGGCGTACCTTGAGTGTTTTACCGTCAAGATATTCCATTACAATATATGCTGTGTTGTTTGCCTCAAAGTAATCTCTTACATCAACAATTCCGCTTTCACCGCTGAAACGTGCAAGGCTCTTTGCTTCATTTATAAAGCGGGCTTTACCCTTATCAAACAGGGCGGAGCTTATAGTACCCGTTGCTGTCAGACATTCGGATACAGTATTATTTCTGTTAACGTAGCCGTTTGGATAGTACTCTTTAACAGCAATACGCATATCAAGCGTCAGGTCACGGCCTATATATGTAATGCCGAATCCTCCCTCACCTATAGCGTTACCGATTAAAAATCTGTCTTTCAAAACAGTGCCGGCAGGCAGTCTATGAGTGAAGCTTTCACTATTTCCGTTGTAACCGCAGTGGGGACATACATTGGTGTTATTTACGGGTAACATACAGTAAAAGCAATAACCTTCCATAAAAAATCTCTCCTAAAGTCCGAGTTAGTTGATGCCTGTATAAACAGACTTTAACCGTATAAAAGGCAAACGTGCTGAAAAATCAGCAAACAATAAACAATTATATTTTATCATATAATATAGAAATTCGCAATATGCACAAGTGATTTTCATAAAATTGCTGTAAAAACGTCAATGCCGTGTTAAAAGGTGGCACAGCGTTAGAGGGAGTGTGGTTGCTGTAGGATTGTAAGGTGTCCTTGTAGGATTAAGGCACGTTTTTCAGTTAAACGTCTGTATTTTCTGTGACTAATACGTTGTCAGACAACTTTAGGTAAACGTAGCTCAGACCCTTGTCATTGTCTATGGTTAAGTTCATTGTGTCATTATTTGATGTGTGATAGCTGCACAGAGTGCTGTTAATGCCAACAGAAGTAGGCTCATGCAAGGGAGCACCGTATGCGGCTACAACATCATTTACATCAGAACCCCAAGTTATACCTCCTGCAAGCGTAAGCGTCGGTGACTTTTTGGGGTTGTCTGTTACGGTAATTTGCAGCCCTATTACGGTACATTCATCATAGGGCATATTACTGTCGCTTGTGTTTGCCATAGTCAAAAACAAATATGATTCATAATCTTTGTTTACGGTGCAAAGTGCATTATCTGTTATTGAGTTTGCAGAGAGTGAACCTGCCTTTTCCTCGTCAGAGAAGTCCTCGTTGATAGTCCAGCCCAGTGCTTTTATATCGGAGAATTTGCACGGCAATTTAATTTTTGAATTGTCCAGGGAAAGCTCAAATTCCTGCCAACTGTTTGACAAACTCGGTGTATCGGAGGTGTCATTGTAACCGCAGCCGCACATGGCAGATATAAAAAGAATGCAGGATAGAAGCATACATATT
>CAMWIZ010000117.1 GCA_947174455.1 uncultured Clostridia bacterium
GTTTTGTTTTAGTTGAGCTGTTTTCATACCACCTCTGACGTTTGTCCTCTGAAATAATCATAAAGGAGTTTTTGTCTGTTGCGTAAATATTATAATTCCTGGTTTCGCCGCTGTTAAGAACCTTAGATTGGTCGGAGCAACTCCAAATAACAGTATAACGAGTGTCAGATGTTACTATGAAACCCATTTCGCAAAGTGCTGCCTTTATCTGCCCGTGTTCGGAAGAATACAGCTTTTCATTAAAGTCTTTGACTATATTTCCGCTGCTGTCAGTTACGGTTACTTTGAAACCGTTTTGTGAGGAAACCAGCAAAATCGTATTACCTGTAGTATGAACATCATGTCCAATCTGCGAAGAAGAATTTCGTTCCATACCGTTGTGTGGCGTATCATTGGCTGTGTTGCCTATTTCCACGTTATGCGGCAAACCATCAATACCGATTACAGTCATATTTCCTTTTAGTGCCTCGCACAGTTCTGCCTGCGATATTTTTATCGTCAGATACTCTCCGTACTCCTCTTCAAACATCATTTTTTCAATGTTATCAGGGTCAATATACTGAATAACAGGCAATGGGTCAGCAACATACTCAAGGTGGTCATAGGGAAAAGATCCTGTATTGGTAACGGAAATAGAGTATTTGTCACCCGTTGCCAAATAATAGGAACTACCGCCCGATTTTTTTATCTCCAATTTTCCCGGTCCAAGATTATAATCAATAGAACAGCTTGAAGTATGTATCCTGTCCTGCGAATGTGTGTAGCGAACCGTTTCCGTAACACTGCTTGAAATAGTAAGTGTAGCGTCGGTGTTTTGTGACTGAATCAACTCAGAGTCAGCCATAATAACATTACTGTTGATTCCGACATTACAATCTACTGTATTAGATATTTCCTGTTTGGTTGACGTTGGATTATCACAGGTAAAATCCACATACAGTTGGTCGTTTTCAAAATACACTCTATTCGCCTTAGGATAATAGCTGTAGTTAAAAACAGAGCCAATCTGGGTTTTAACACCATTAATATATGCATATATTACAGCATATTTTCTTGATGATGTCATTGTACCACTGGTATTGCTGGAATTCACAAAATCAATATCCATGTATTCTTCCGGATACTCCACTGTATAATTGCCGTTGTTTACTGCATCAACTACTTTTTCATTCCAGTGCATTCCATCGGAAAGACTAAAGATTACCGAGTAATCTATACCCTGTATAAAGTCCTCGCCTACTCCCTCAATTTTTCCGCTTGGGTCAACCATGCTCGACTTAATTGTGCAATATATACCACCCTGAAGTGACACATCGTCACTTCCGGCAGAACTTCTGAATGTTGCATCGTTCGAACTGCTATATCCGGGTCTTTTTTTGCTAAACGCAGATGAAACACCAAATTCCTCTTGGTGGACTATCCATTCTACACAATGATAATTTCCCTCGGTCGGCAATTCTATATCGTCCGATAATGTTGAACTGTCGGTGTGACTGCCCGCCCAAACAATCATCTTATCACCGGATTTATTCGGCGAAGTTACATATGCGGGAACATCAACGGTAAGTGTAGCCCCCTCTTCCAATGAAGGAATACTGAGTCGATACATTCCCGGGATATTCATCTCATTAACTGTAATCGTACACTGGTAATGCTGACCCTTAGCCTCGTAGTCAAGAACATGCTCACCAACAGTGAAATTTAAAAAGCCATTCGACTTCATGAACCAAAAGTACACATCGTAGCTTATGCTTGTGGTGTTCGTTTTGTTAGACAGCGACAGCTTGACAGTTGCGTCCTGTCCTGTATACATTTGGTTCTCTATCCAATTACCGTCAGCATCCCTCGGTACATTTTGAAAAATATTACCTGTGGAATCCTTAACATTACATTCCGTAACAATCGAAAAATCTTCATCAAACTGTATCCTCTCAGTATTCAAAGCTATTTCAGGTGCATCACTTTGAATCTTGGTATTATAAAACGCCAATTCTCCAAATTCACTGCAATTTGAAAGTATTGCTTTAATATCACTCTCAATACCGCAGCCATTTATTTTTTCAAGGATAACAGCATTTGCAAAAGCATAGAATGACACAGTAGTTATAGCTTTCGGGGCTTCAAAAGTAACCTCTTTCACATCAATAGCAGACATAAAAGCACCCATACCGACCCCAACGACTTGATACCCACCGACAACAGACGGAACAGTCAGACTACGTGCAGAAGCAGGACAATATACCAAATATGCTTTGCCGTTTTCAATCCTATAGAGTGCACCGCTGCTGTCGCTGCAATACTCGCCCTCCTTCAGGTTTGGGTACCTGCTGTCACATGGATAGAAATCGCCTACCATATTAAAATTCACGCCTTCATCAAATACAAGCTCTGTGTCCTTATCGGCTAACAAGCTGCTCAAAAAGTCGCTGTGTATTGTGGCTGTGCTGTTGTCTACAATAACTTGCTTAATAGGAACAGCTTTGAGATAAGCGTTCAGATCATTCGCTGTTAAATCATTACAAGATTCATTAATCTCGACAGTAACCATTGAGTTAGAACCTACCGAATCTGACTGCAATACGGCGGCAGCAGACAGTCGCTGTATATCTGAACGACGACTACTATAATTCATTGCAGCCGATCCAACAGTTTTGAGATTACTGTTCTTCTCGAATTGAACAGTCGGAATATTTGAGAGTGCGTACGAGCTCAACGTAGTTACACTTGAGGGGACTGTTATTTCATAAACTTTGGTGTCACCTCTAGAATGATACACTCCGTCTTCATCTGTATAAGAGCTTGGACTCCCACCAAATGCATAACTGCCTATTACCTCCAGCTTGCTGTGTTCCTCAAAGGTTACCCTTTGCAAATTTGCACAGGCATCAAAGCAGTAATCACCTATAGTTGTTACGTTTGCGGGAATTACTATTTCCTTCAATTTGTGGTCATACCTAAAAGCATAACGACCAATACTCGTCAGGCTTGCCGGAAATTCTATTTCCTTCAACTGAGGATTATGCGAAAAAACATCACCACCAATACTTATCAAACCTGCCGGAAGTTCTATTTCACTAATCGGTTGATATGCAAAAGCACCGTCGCCTATGCTTTCCAACACACTGCCTTCCTCAAATTTTAAAATTTTAAGTGTTTTCACCTCATAACCATAGAACGCATCTCTTCCTATGGTTTTTATACAAGCCGGGATTGTTATTTCCTTGATAGGACACTTACTAAACACACCATCTTTGATTTCGGTCAATAAACAGCCCTCTTCAAATGTAACTTTCTCTAAACCTTTCCAATTAGAAAAAGCATATGCCCCAAGGTACTCCAGCTTTGAAGAAATTGTTATTTCCTTGGTATGCGATTCAGGACAACCTGAAAATGCGTAATCACCTATAGAAACCAACTCTTCAAAATCCGCAAAAATTACACTTTGAAGATTATTTTGATAATAAAACGCATAGTTACCTATGGTTGCCACACTTGCAGGTATATATATGCTCTCCAATAAACCTTTTGTGCTGCTACTGTAATAAAAACCAAAAGCATAGTTACCTATACTTTCCAACACACTGTTTTCAGGTATATTAACATACTTCAGGGAGGAACATTGATAAAAAGTATAATTATTTATTGTTTTTAGACTTGCAGGAATATTAACTTCCGTCAAGCTGCTACAATAACTGAAAGCACTATCACCTATAATTGTCATACCTTCGGGAAGCATAATTTCCTTTAAAGAACTGCAATAGTAAAAACAGTCTGCACCTATGCTTTCCAATGCACTATTTTCTGCAAAATGTACATACTTCAAGCTTGTGCATTGATAAAAGCTCTGACCTCCTAAAGTAGTTAAAGATGAAGGCAGTTTTATGTCTGTCAATGCTTTGCAATTATAAAACGATCGGTAAGCAAGGCTGGTCATCATGTTGCAGTTGCTGAGATCGACACTCGTCAAATTAGATTTTTGGCTAAATATAGTTCCTATTGATGTAATCTGACTGCCTTCCTCAAAATAGATACTCTCAACATTTGGTGTGCTGTTAAAGCTGCTTATAGAAGTTATATTCGGACCAAACCGTATATGTTTTACCTGCTCACGGTAACTGCTCCAACCACTTGCCGAGTATGCACCTGAAGCTGTAATAGTCAACGTGCCGTTAGCTGTCAGTTCCCAGTTGTCACCTGACGCTATAACACTGCTTGTGTCTTCCTCGGACGCTGCCCGCTGTGCAACACGGCTGGGCTTGGCAGGTGATGCATTATCAGATGTTTCCACAGATAAATTTTCAGTATACAGATTTTTCACTGAAATTTTCTCAGTCGCAGCATTCTCAGACGATATGTTCTCGGTCTGTACGAACAGTTCCTCATAAAAACATTCTTCGCTGTGTATATGCTCCGTAAGCACACATGAAAGCTTTTTTTCACCGGTTTGCTCATTTATAACATAACACGCATCAGAATGTGTATGCTCACTTATTCCGCAAAATGCTTCTTTCTCCATTGTTATGGCGGGAATTATCAGGGCATACGTCGTGCAGAACACAACGACCGCTGCCATTACAACAAGCACAGTATACCAACGTTTGCGGTTTGTATGCTTTCTGCTTAGAATTTCAGCATCTTTATATGCCTTGCTTTGCATAAATAAACCCCCTTATTATATTAC
>CAMWIZ010000118.1 GCA_947174455.1 uncultured Clostridia bacterium
GTCAGGGTATAGCTTATCGGGTCCTCTGAGAAAGGACGTTTCGGCGTCGGCATTTATGGTAGTTGTAAAATATGACGATTCAGTACGACTGTTGTTTTCTGTATATTGCGGTGTACTATCCAGAGTTTTTTCTTTCAAGGCTTTTATATCCGCAAGCATTTCGCCCGCATTTCGATAACGGTCTTCGGGGCGAAATGCGAGTGCCTTGAGTACGATATTGACAAGTACTTTAGAACCGTTTTCGGGAGGGAGGATATTTTCCCCCGACAATCTCTTGCTTACCGCAGCGGATGTGTCACCCTCGTTAGAGGAAAATGGTACAGTTCCGTTGTTAAGCAGGTAATAGAGAACTAAGCCAAAGCTGTAAATATCAGATGCAGCTGTGCTTTGCCCAATGCCGTCAGTTACGGCTGTTTCGGGGGAGAGGTAAGTTATGCTTTGCGAGTCTTCCAAATGGTTTGGGATAAGGGCAGAGAAAATTTCTCTCACCGCAAAGTCGGCAAGCTTGAAACTTCCCGATGATGCAACGAAGATGTTTTGCGGCTTGATTCCTCCGTGATACAGTCCGATTTCGTGTGAATACAGTAATGCAGTAAGAATATCTTCCGCCAGTCTTAGCAAAAGGCTCTCATCCGAGCTGAAAGTACTGCACTCAATGTTTAGTATAGAAGTGAGATATTCCTCCCTTAACAGCAGATCGTATGAGATAATTTTACCATTGTTGTCATAAACTCCGTAAACCAAGTCATCATCATATGAAACCATGTTATCGTGTTTAATCATACGGTTAGAATTTCGGAGCTGTTCAACGATGCTAATAGGCAGACTGACGTCATCAGAATCACCCGCAGTGATATTTACAGCCTTCAGGACTGCGTATTCACAGGTACCGTTTGCTGCCCTGCAAATCTCAAAATCAGTGGTATATTCACCTTTGCCGATTATTTTGCCCGTAAGTACCCATTCATTCCACAATGGTTCATAGGTGTGCAGTCTCTGCTCAAGATCGTTTTCAGAATCTAAGATCTGCTCCATATCTCTATCACCTCCATAGAGAAAAAATACACTGTAATTATAGCACGTCTTTACAATTTTGTAAATTGAAACTAACGATTACGTGAGATTTTGTAAAAATAAAATCATAAACAGATTTTAAACAAGTATTTGTTATTTGAAAAGAGGAGCAGACTGCTATCGGAATTTATGTTTCAATTTATGTTAAAACAGTAAATAACAATATATTGTATTTGCTTAAAAATTATGCCGCAATATGTATTTAAAATAAAAGTCGGTTCTAAAAGTAAAAAGTACACATTTTTTTAGTTAAAATATTGCAAAAATTGAAATTTACTATTGATTTTTTCCAAAAAGATGATATGATTATATTAACGGTGAAATGCAGATAGTCTGTCGTTTTATAGGGAAGCGGCGGAGTGCGTTTTTATTGTGGTGCGTTTGTCGATATTATACCAATGGTTCGTTGGGCCGAATCAAGGTTGTTTTGAAGCATTCACCGAAATTTCACCACAGCCAAACATAAGGAGGAAACATTAAAATGGTTAATTTTGATCAGTGGGAAGGCTTTGAGGGCCGCCTTTGGAAGGAAGAAGTTAACGTCCGTGACTTTATTCAGAAGAACTATAAGCCATATGACGGTGACGAGACATTCCTTGCAGGTCCCACAGAAGCAACGGATAAACTCTGGGATGAGCTTCAGAAGCTTCAGAAAGAAGAACGTGCAAATAACGGCGTTCTTGATATGGATACAGAAATTGTTTCTACACTTACATCTCATAAGCCGGGCTACATTAACGAGGATATGAAAGACCTTGAGCAGATTGTAGGCTTGCAGACAGATAAGCCTCTTAAGAGAGCGTTCATGCCTTTCGGTGGCATTAGAATGGCTGAGCAGGCTTGCACAACAAACGGCTATGAGCCGTCACCTGAGCTTCATAAGATATTTACTGAGTACAGCCGTACACACAGTGACGCTGTATTTTCAGCATATACACCTGAGATGAAAAAGTGCCGCCATGCACACATCGTTACAGGTTTGCCTGACACATACGGCCGTGGTCGTATTGTAGGTGATTATCGCCGTGTGGCACTTTACGGTATTGACTTCCTTATTTCTCAGAAGCAGAAGGATTTTGCTAACTGCGGTGACGGCACAATGGTTGACGATGTTATCCGTCTTCGTGAAGAAATCGCTATGCAGATTAACGCCCTCAAGGGCATTAAGGCAATGGCTGCAAGCTATGGCTTTGATATTTCTCAGCCTGCAACAACAGCTAAAGAAGCTGTTCAGTGGCTCTACTTCGGCTACCTCGCTGCTATCAAGACACAGAACGGTGCTGCAATGAGTGTTGGCCGCGTTTCAACATTCCTTGATATCTTTATTCAGAGAGATTTGGAGAAGGGTATAATTACAGAGGCACAGGCTCAGGAGCTTATCGACCACCTTGTTATGAAGTTCCGTATGGTTAAGTTTGCTCGTATTCCGTCCTACAATCAGCTGTTCTCCGGTGACCCTGTATGGGCTACACTCGAGGTTGCAGGTATCGGCATGGACGGCCGCTCAATGGTAACAAAGACTGACTTCCGTTTCCTGCATACTCTTGAGAACATGGGACCTTCCCCAGAGCCGAACCTCACAGTTCTTTATTCCTCAAAGCTTCCTGAAACATTTAAGAAGTATGCTGCTCATATCTCTATTGAAACAAGTTCTGTTCAGTATGAGAATGATGACGTAATGAAGCCTGTATGGGGCGACGACTACTCTATCTGCTGCTGCGTATCTGCAACACAGACAGGTAAGGAAATTCAGTTCTTCGGTGCTCGTGCAAACCTTGCTAAATGTCTGCTTTATGCTATAAACGGCGGCGTTGACGAGAAGGAGCTTGAGCAGGTTGGTCCTAAGTATGCACCTATTACTTCCGAATACCTCGACTATGATGAGGTTGTTGACAAGTATCTCGTAATGATGGATTGGCTTGCAGATGTATATGTAAATGTACTCAACCTCATTCACTATATGCATGACAAGTACTACTATGAGGCTGCTGAGATGGCTCTCATTGATACAGATGTACGCCGTACATTTGCTACAGGTATTGCAGGTTTCTCACACGTTGTAGATTCACTTTGTGCTATTAAGTACGCTAAGGTTAAGACAATTCGCAACGAGGATGGCATTGTTGTTGATTTTGAAACAGAGGGTGATTTCCCACGTTACGGCAATGACGACGACCGTGCAGACGAAATGGCTACATGGCTTCTCAGAACATTTATCGACAAGGTTAAGACACATCACACATATCGTAACTCTGAGCCTACAACGTCTATCCTTACAATTACATCTAACGTTGTGTACGGTAAGGCTACAGGTTCTTTGCCTGACGGACGTAAGGCAGGTGCTCCTTTTGCTCCGGGTGCTAACCCAAGCTACGGTGCAGAGCAGAATGGCTTGCTTGCTTCACTTAACTCTGTTGCAAAGCTTCCTTACACATGGGCTCTTGACGGTATTTCCAATACTCAGACAATCAACCCGGATGCACTTGGTCATGATAAGAGCGAAAGAGTTAACAACCTTGTTAACGTAATGGACGGTTATTTTGATCAGGGTGCACATCACCTCAACGTAAACGTATTCGGTACAGAGAAGCTTATCGACTGCATGGAGCATCCTGAGAAAGAGGAGTATGCAAACTTCACAATCCGTGTATCAGGTTATGCAGTTAAGTTTATCAATCTTACAAGAGAGCAGCAGCTTGACGTTATTTCACGTACCTGCCACGCTTCCATGTAATTGAAAGGCTATGTATTATAATTACGATTCCAATGTAACAAAGGGACGTGTCCACTCGTTTGAAAGCTTCGGACTTGTGGACGGCCCCGGAGTTCGTTATGTTGTCTTTATGCAAGGCTGTGCCATGCGATGCAGATACTGCCACAATCCTGAAACTTGGTCGGGTGAAGGCGGTGCTGAGTGGACAGCAAAGGCTTTGTTTGACAAGGTTTATCGCTACAGAAATTATTGGGGCGATAAGGGCGGAATAACCGTAAGCGGCGGAGAGCCGCTGCTGCAAATGGACTTTGTTACAGAGTTTTTTAAGCTTGCAAAGGAAAAAGGCGTTCATACAACCATAGACACCGCAGGTCAGCCGTTCAGTGATGATGAGGCTTGGATGACTCGTTTTAAGGCACTGATGGATTTAACCGATTTGGTTATGCTTGATTTGAAAGATTTTAAATCTGAAAATCACCGAGCTTTAACAGGATATTCTAATGAAAACATCATGAAGATGGCGAAGTGGCTGTCCGATAACGGTAAGGATATGTGGATAAGGCACGTTTTAGTGCCTGACTTAACAGATGATGAGGAAGATCTCCGTCAAATGGGGGCTTTTATAGCATCTCTAAAGACTGTTAAAAAAGTGGAGGTTCTGCCGTATCATGCACTTGGTTTGTTTAAATGGGAGAAGATGGGTAAGGAGTATTCTCTAAAGGATGCAAAGGCTCCCTCTCCCGAAAATGTAAAGAAAGCAGAAGAACTTTTGAACGTTAAGGCATATCACGAATAATATTACAATAAACATAATGCAAAGAGCAGATACGTCCGTGTCTGCTCTTTGTTTGTGTATTTATAT
>CAMWIZ010000119.1 GCA_947174455.1 uncultured Clostridia bacterium
TCACTGTCTATATAATAATCTCGCATAATGCCTGAGATTACGAAATATATAACATTCTTTCGGTTGCCTATATGAAATAGTATATCGCCCTTTTTTATTATGATTTCTTTCAAAAATGGTTCAACCTTTTTCATAAGAGTTTCAGGCAGACTTATTCCGAAATAGTCCTTAGCAAAGCCAAAAAGCGTTGCTATACTATCCTTTTTTCCCATGATGCACGCACCTCTACATCTATTTTCTTTGCCGTAGCTTCAAGAGTATATATCTCCTCGCTGCCCAGCGTCACGTCTGCCGCAGTGCGAAGTTCTCCAATTTGCGACGGACTTCTTGCACCAATAATTGGTTGAATACCTTTTGATATTGCCCATGCCGTTGCTGCCTGACCTGAAGAAAGTCCGTGTACTTCTCCAATCTCTTTCAACAAATTGACAAGGGGAAAAACTTTTTCTATGGTTTCTTTTGTATAGCTTATACCACGTCTGCTTAATTTAGTAAAGTCTTTTTTCCCTGCAAGTACGCCCTGTTCAAGTACCATGTACGCAAAAAAAGCCGAGTTGTTTTCGTTACACCAACGGAGTATGCCTCCTTTTTCGGCGTCTGTATACAATAGACTGTAATGGTTCTGTACGCCAAAAATATGATAACCGTTATTATTAAGGTAATCTTCGGCAAATTCTATGTCGGAAAGACAGCAGTTTGAAAGGCCTAAATTTTTTATTTTTCCGCTTTTAAGCAGAGAAAGTGCGGATTCAAGATTTTTTGACAGATTAACCGTGTTATGTAGCCAATAAATATCTACATATTCTCGTTTTAGACGTTTAAGGCTTTTATTGAGAGTTTTTTCCATAGCCGATGATGATTGATTCATGATTGGTGTAAACTTTGTTGATATAATTATATCATCACAACCAATAGAAAATTTCCCTATCAATTTTTCTGAGGAACCTCCGCCGTAGATGGCAGCAGTGTCAAAAAGCAGCAGTCCGTTTTTGACGGCAGATGTAAAGCAGTCGTGAATTACTGTTTCTTTAGGAGTGTCCCCAAAAATCATTTTGCTGCCATTCATGCCGCCCCCCCAGCCCCAAGTGCCGACTGCACAGGAGGGAATAGTTAAGCCATTTACATTTATTGTTTTCATTTTAATCACCCACTACAATATACCATGGATTCAAGGTTTTTTCATTAGCATATGATAACTGTATGTGAGTTTTATTGTCCCAATAAAGAATATCAATAAAAATGTTTTATAATGCCTTTAATTATTATTCTGTCCTTTTTTCTTTGCTCTCAAGTAACATACTATTACAATAGCCAGATAAATTGCGGTAATACCTCTGAATATCCAGCCGTAAATACCGTGAAACAAATCCGCCTTAACCATAATGTCGCAGAACCACCAAATGGCATTAAATATGAAGTATACGGAAAACAGGAAATAAATTTTGTTTTCTTTAATTCCGAATATTATTAAAAAAACGGCTATAAGCAGCCACATAGCGAAGTATAAATATTCAATGTTCATAATCTGAATCCCCTTAATGAATTGTGAATAGTACATCACAGCTAAAGATGTATTGATTAAATATTGTACATAGATTGCATAGCAGATTTTCGGTAGATTGTACAAAAAACGCAGGAATACTGACGTATATCAAGGATTTGAGTTGTCGGATGGAGAAAAGATGCAAGCAAGAGAAGTGCTGAGCCGTTAGGTGGTATTCGTTCAGTGCTTTCGTAGTATTTACGTCAAAATTCAACAGAAAATACAATAATTTCATCGGCAGTGTAGTCAACTGTCAGCTTGCCTTTATGGTTATGCACGATCATTTGTGCCATTGATAAGCCGATTCCATAACCACCTGTGTCAGAGTTTCTTGAATCGTCACTTCTGTAGAAACGGTCAAAGAACTTAGGAATACTCGTCCTATCCAGACCTGCACAAGGGTTAGTAACCTTTAAATAAACCCGTTTAGATTTCCGGTACAATGATATGTTGATAACCCCGCCGTTGTCAGTATACTTGACTGCGTTGTCTGTCAGAATACCGACCAAACGTACTATTCCCTCCAAGTCTCCGTCAATGTATATGTTGGGCATGATGTTTGCAGAAATATCTATTCCTTTTGCATTTGCAAGAACTTTGAAAGAATCTACACTGTCTGTAACTATATCCGAAAAAAGAATACGCTGCTTTTCTTTTTCCGACAGAGTTCCCTCGCTCATTTTGGAAAGCTCAGTCAATCCTCTGACGAGGGTGTTCATTCTGGCTGTCTGATTTTTAATATTTGTAAGCCACTTGTTTTCGCCCTCTGTCATCTCCAACACCTCTGCGTTTGATTGAATAATGGCTATCGGAGTTTTCAGTTCGTGTCCTGCATCTGTAATAAATCTTCTCTGCTTATCCCTGTTTTCCTCAAACGGTCTAAGAACGTATTTAGACATAAGCTGTAGGATTATAAATACCACCGCAATACAAGATGTAATTGTAATAAGTGTAATTTTCAAAAGGTTGTCCACTATCTGCAAGTCCGTGGTGCAGTCAACGACAATAATCATCTCTCCCAATTCACTGTCAAAGCGTCCGTAGCGATAATTTGCAGTATATCCGTTTTGCTTATCACTCGACATAATCTGTAAGATTTGTTTTCTCACACCCTCAATATTGTTGATAGCAATATGGGAGTAATCTGCACCTATTATTGTTGAGTCTTGGTTAACGTAGGCAACGTAATAACGTGTTTTAAATGGTGTTTCATCCAGTAAACCGCTTTCGGGCAAGGTGTCAAACCGTCCTATAGCTGGAAAGGAACCACCGTTAATGTACAGCTCTGCAATTATTTCGTCTGCCCTATTAGCAAGCTTTGTTCTGAGCGAGAAATTAACAGCCGTGAAAGAAGCTATGAGCGTTACCGCCATGGAAATCATGGCAAGTGTGATGAATCGCCGTTTTAGCTTTTTGAACATTCCTTACACCTCCAGAATGTATCCCCTGCCTCTCAGTGCAGATATATGTACATTTGCACCGAGTGCGGAAAGCTTCTTTCGCAAATATGATATATATACCCACACAACATTCATTTCAGCCTCGCTTTCATAGCCCCAAATAGCCGTCATAAAGCGTTCGGTGGAAATCGGTCGTTCCTTGTTTTGCATTAAAAGCTCCATCATCTGATATTCCTTTTTGGAAAGACGTATTTCTCCGCACGGACCGCAAAGCTCGTATGATGTGCGGTTTAATTTAATATTGCCGACTGTAAGTTCATCGGGAATAAACTCCCCGCCCGAACGGCGAACCAAAGCACCTACTCTTGCAACAAGTTCAGGCATTGCAAATGGCTTTGACAGGTAATCGTCTGCACCGGCGTCAAGTCCTTCTACCTTGTCGGCAACTTCGCCCTTAGCAGTCAAAAGCATAACAGGGGTACTCATGCCCATTCTTCTGATTTTTTTAAGAACCTCAACACCGCTTAGCTTGGGCATCATAACGTCAAGGATAATTCCGTCATAATGCTCGCTGGTGATGTAGTCAAGTGCCTCTTGTCCGTCAAAAACAGCATCAACGACATAGTTTTTATGACGCAGTATTTCAACAACTGCCTCCGACAATGCTTTTTCGTCCTCAGCATAAAGTATTTTCATAACTGATATCTCCGTTTCGTTATTTTATACCAAAGTCCTTAAATATATCCGCCGCCCATGCTTGGTCAATGATGTATTCGTTATTAACCGACAAGCTTCTGCCACTTTTCATGTAAAGACTGAGAAAATCGTCATACATTTTTTTCGAAAATTCTCCTGTCATTGCATTTCCTTTTTGAGTGTATATTTCAAAGCGGAAGCCGTCACCGTTTTTGGCAAAGAAAATATCAGCTATTTTATCCCCGGGACATTTTCCGAGTGCCATGCCTGCAAAGGCAAATTTTGCAAGCTCAATAATTCTGTCATCTAATCCATTGTCAAAAATAATCGCCTTTTCTCTCAGATGATTTTGATCTGTAACAATTCGTTGGCGGTAATCCTCAGAAATTTTCTGATTTTCTTTGCCGATTTTTACTTTGCTTTCTTTAAAATAGAGTGCGGTTTTTTCTATTTCCTCTTTTTTGGTAACAAGCCACACCATTGCCCTATGTTTCATGTCGTTATACAGTATAGGATAACACAGGTTCATTTCATTGCCGCACTTGTTACAGGCAACGGTAAATAATGTTCCGTTTAGCAGACGGTCACGTCCGTCTGTATCTATGTTGCTGTCGAGCGACGTCCAACATTCGGCAGTTGTCTCGCCGCCGCACTTTTTGCACCTTACTTTTACTTCATCATGCAGTGACATATTATCTCAGCCTTCCTTTCATGTGTCAAGGGCGTCGCCCTTAAAGATGCCGTTTATCAAAGGCTTTGTCTTTGGAAATCGTAAGCCTTAAAAAGGGTATGCCCCAAACTTTACAGTGATTATATGGGAGTTGAATATATGACTACCCGATAACGGCAGCGTTTCGGTTAATACTAATTCTACTCTCAGGGGTAGACAAAGATTAGAGCGGAAAATTTAGCAGATTAAGGAAGAAAGCCGCAAGCGGGCTGT
>CAMWIZ010000120.1 GCA_947174455.1 uncultured Clostridia bacterium
GCTCTTTCGGGTCGGATTTTCCTATATCTACAACCAACTCTTCACAATCCATTTTTATTATACTCCCCTTTTTTTATCTCTGCAAGCTTATTTTTTAAGGCTGTAAATGCCTTGTCAACATCGGAAATTTCGGCAACCGTTTTTTCCATAGGGCATATATCCGTGCCGCTGCGGTTTATTATTTTTTCGGTGAGTGTTTCATATTCACATGGAACGTTATGTGAATCAAGAAATGCTTTTCCGCATTCCGAAAGAATTTTTGCATAAACCGAAACAATCCCCGATTTAACAAAAAGTATTGCCGCTGCCTTACCTACAATAACATCGGCTGCGGAATATCCCGAAAGATTTTTACCTTCCGAAATAAATCTCATCATCGGAGATATGCCTTTGCCGTCATCGGTGAAATATTCTCCGTTTTTGCAAAGGCATATCGAATGTCCGTCAAGGTTATGCTTGGCAATTTCTACATCAGTCATTTTCATTATCCTTTATCATCAGACTTCTGAGAGCGGTAATAATTAGCGGAGCAAGTACAGCCTGCACTGCAAGTCCGATAAATCCTGTCTGTATCTGTCCCAATATTATTTGGGGAGTAAACGGTACAAAATTCTGAAATACTGCAGCAAGTCCTAAAAATATTCCTCTGCCGCAAAGCTGTGCAAGGATAACCGCCGGGAACGCCCACAAACCGTTATCGGATATTTTCTTCGTAAATAATCCCGAAACAACAGCAAACACAGAAAGCTCCGCAATCATAAAAGGAAGTCTTTGAGCCGTCGGCATAGGGTTTCCCATAGCCGAGGTAATAATGAAGCTGACTATCGGAGAAAGCATTCCCACAGCTGCTCCCCATTTTGCACCCATGAGGCAGCCGCCTATGAGCACGGGAAGATACATCGGAAGCCACTGAACACCACCCGGCTGACCGAGTGCCAGATGAACAAGCTGCGGCAGAATTACAGCAAGCGTAATGAGAAGTGCAGACATAAGAGCTTTGTATGTGATTTTTTGTCCGTATAAAGCTCTGTTAAAAGTAAGTGCATTTTCAAGCATTGTGATACCTCCCAAATGTTATTCAAAAGTCGCAGCAACATCTACAAGCAGCTTGCGAATAGGCAAATGCTGAGGACATATCTTCTCGCATTTACCGCATTTTATGCAGCTTGACGCCTTGCCGCCCTGTTTCGTGTAAACCTGATTGTAATAGTAATCGGGATTCCAATCGTGGGTAAGCTCCTTTGTGTTCATACAGGAAAACAGGTCGGGAATGGATATCTTCATCGGGCAGCCTTCGGTACAGTAACGACAGGCTGTGCAGGCAATAAGCTTTTTGGAATGAAGAATAGCAACCACCTTGTTTACCGCTGCAAGCTCCTCATCATTCAGCGGTTTAAAATCCTTCATATAACCAATGTTATCCTCAAGCTGTTCAATGCTGCTCATTCCCGAAAGAACACACAGCATACCGTCAAAGCCTGCGGCAAAGCGTATCGCATAGCTTGCAGGACTGCCGCTGTCAAGTTCGGTTAAAACATTTTTTGCGTCTTCCGGAAGATTCACAAGATTACCGCCCTTTACCGGCTCCATAACAAGTACAGGCTTGTTATGCCTTCGACAGACCTCATAAACTCTTCTTCCCTGCACGGCAGAATCGTCGTAATCAAGATAATTGAACTGAATCTGCACAACCTCAATCTGTGGGTACTCCGTAAGTATCTGCTCCAGAACCTCTGCGGTGTCGTGGAAAGAAATTCCGACATGTCTTATTTTTCCCTCGGCTTTCAGCTCAAAAGCGGTTTCGTAAGCTTTGCACTTTTTGAACTTACCGTAATTTCCCGCACCCTGAGCGTGCATAAGATAAAAATCGAAATAATCAACACCGCACCATTCAAGCTGATTTTCAAAGAACGGGCGTATATCCTCCTGTTTATTAAAATAGCTGTCGGTAAGCTTATCGGTGAGAATGTAACTTTCTCTCGGATAACGTGAAGTCAGACAAGAGCGAATCGCCGTTTCACTCTGACCGCCGATATATCCGTGAGCCGTATCAAAATAATTGAAGCCCTCCTCAATGAAACGGTCAACCATTTTGCAGAACTGCGGCTCGTCTACCTTGCCGTTCTTCATCGGCAGACGCATACAGCCAAATGCAAGCTTTTTCTTAACCTTATCCATAAATTTCAAAACCTCCTGTTTTTATGTTATACTCCAAAGTGAGATTTTCGATCCGAAAAATCAAAATTTAATGTGTTATTCCTACAAATATAGAAAACTATTTGCAGCTTATATATTTTTTGTATTTCTCTTCAAAATTAAGCAAAACATCTCTCATTTTATCAAGATTCTCTTGGCTATACTGAGGAATATCTATTCCACAATAGCTTACTATAAGTGGTTCATTATCCGAACTTTCCAAGCATAGTTGAAACTGGTCAATAGGAACATTCAGTACAAGGACATTTCCGCTTTCATCTAAATTCGCATGAAAACGGATAATATTACAATCATATACATCAATTGCCTGAGCACCACATTCATCTTCATCAAATGTAACATTCATAGTGTCTTCCAAATATTTAATGACATTATCAACTACCGCTTTAAATTCGTCACAGTAATCTTTCTCTTCACCTATTTCACAACACATAAACATATTGTCGATCATACTTTACCCTCCTTCTTGGCTCATAAAAATTGTTCCTTTAAAATATTCAGGAATTCCTCCGTGTGCTTTGTAAAATTATCCGCCTTGATGAATGCACAGTATCGGCGGATAATCGGCTTGTCATTTTTTGTCAGCTTAATTTTGCTTGTAATCTCTCCGCCAACATATTTTTCGCCGCCCTCTATCGGCATATAACCCTTGCCTTGAATAAGCAGCATACGGGCATCTTCTACATTATCGGTGAACCGTATCTCGCTGCGAATGCCAAAATATTCCTGATAGAACAGCCTCTCTGTTTCTTTCTGCGATTCACTTGAAAGCAATATACACGGAATATTTTTAAGCTCCTCAGCATTCACGGAATCGAGCTGTGCAATGGGATTGTTTGCCGATAACTCAATGCAATACTCCTGCATATCGAGTACAATATTAACATATTCATCGGAAAATGCTCTGCGTTGGTCGTTAAGTGCAATATCTATTTTTCCGCTGCGAAGAGCATTGTACAGTTCCTCATGATTACCTATTATTATTTCAACAGAAATATCTGGAAATTTTCCAGAAAAATTCGCAACCGCATTTCTGAATTCATTTCCGCTGTAACCCCTAAGAACTCCTATTTTCAAGTGTTGCCCGCAGCCGCCGGCAAGGTGATGAAGCTCTCGGCAAACTGCATCGTAATCGGCAACAAGAACAAGGCTTTTCTTGTAAAAGAATTCTCCTGCCGGAGTAAGTGTGAAGCTGCGTTTTTTCCGGTGCAGCAGCTCCACTCCAAGCTCCGTTTCAAGAGCCTTTATCTGCTGTGATATCGCCGATTGGGAAATGAAATGTTCTTCGGCTGCTGCGGTGAAGCTTCCGAGCTTTACTACCGATTGAAAATATCTGATTTGTTTCAGCATATAATTCACCCATTATTTTTTTCAATACGTGGAAGCGGAAGCAGATGTAAAGAACCATTCGCTCTGTTTACGAATCAATTCAAAATCAAGCTCCAATCTCCAAGTATGCCTATCGCCGCCAAACACAGCTGCCGTAACTCTGCTTTTACCTTTAAAATTTGCCGTACTGCCGCTGACAGTCACCTGCATATCCTCATGAACGGCAGAGTAATAATTCAGTGTACCGTTAAGAATTGCAGAAATATACTCCTCTTTTGTCTGCATAGTGCCTGTCATATGGTAAAGGATAAAACTGTCATCGTGTATTCTTTCGAGTTCGGCTTTATCCTTACGAACCATAGCCGAGTACATAGCCTTGTAAAGCTTAACTATTTTCTCTTTTTCACTCATAACGATTTCTTTGCCCACGCTGCAACCTTACTTTCGGACTGCTCAGCTTCCGATCCGTGAACAGAAAGTCCGGGCTTAACTATCGCACCCTCGCAAAGCTTTTTCAGATCACGCTCACTGCCACCCATTCCGCTGCCCTCGTTCGTACAGAAAGGAATGATTGTCTTTCCTGTCAGGTTATACTTCTCAAGCAAAGTGAACATACACATAGGCATTGTACCCCACCAGTTCGGATAACCAACGAAGATAGTGTCGTACTCCTCAAAATTATAGGGATACGCCTTAATCTCAGGACGAGCCTTTTCACGAAGCTCCTGCTTTGCCTCGTCAATGCAGGTCATATAGCTTTCGGAATAACTGCGAACTGTTTCAACCTCGAACAAATCGCCGCCGACAGCCTTCTTAATAAACTCCGCAACACGTTCTGTGTTACCTTTTGCAATGCTCTTAATCGAGCCGTTCCAGTAGTTTTCACCCTTGCGTGAATAATAGACAATGAGAATTTTTGACATAAATTTTACCTCCAAAATTTATTTGTCAATATAATTATAAAGCGGTATTTTAGATAAATCAATTCCAATTTTTAATAAAAGTCATAAGTTTTTCTTATGTATATTTCTC
>CAMWIZ010000121.1 GCA_947174455.1 uncultured Clostridia bacterium
CTACAGCACCGTACATTATGAGAAATGTATTCCATCATTTTGTGAAATAATAAGAGATATACTTATATCTGCCGTTCTAATTGCATTGATGCTGGTGTTTTCTATCGTGAGCTATTATTATCTGCATTTCAGCGAATATTACAAGGGGGTAAATGCCGAGGTTAGGGAAAAGACGGCTCCGTTTATGGCGATGTTGTTTATTTTGTTAGCTGTTGTTACGCTGTTTTTTGCTGTTAAATATTTTATTAAGTGTGCAAGGAACACTGTGCGTAATGTAAGGGAGATTATAAACAGAGTGCGTCACAATATGAAGGAGTCCGTTAGAACCAAAGGTTTTTCGAGGTTCCAAAGACAGAACAAAATGCGGTGGGACGAGAAGAAAAAATTTCTTGCACAAGAGCTTTCTAAGATTAAAGCACTGCTTGATGAAGCCTATGATTTTGATATTATTCCGAAACAACACAGGTTTTTGGAGTCAATTTATTATACGTATGAGTTTGTGTTTTCTTTAACGGAAGAAAATACAGGGGACTTGTTTACAAAACAAGTCGAAGAAAGTATTAAAAAATATTCAGTTGTATTTGATGATATTATGTCACAGCATTATCAAGATATACTTGGTGACAAGATAATGGAAAGCAAATCTAAGGGGATTTACTCAAAAAATTTAATGCTTCTGCAAAACTTAGAGAAGAATGAAAAGAATACAAATAAATCTGAGCAATATGCAAAGATAGCGGAAAGCTATATAAAGATAAGTAAGTATTTTAGTCTTGCAAAATATTTAGAAGTATAATTAGAAGGCACTTTACAGGCGATTATGTCAGCTCGTAAAGTGCCTTTGTCTATTTCTAAATTGATTATATAATAATTGCACCAATTTAAAAGGTAAGTTAATGTTTTAGTTAAAAGCTTATTATGGTTTTTGTCAAAGGCAGGCAACTCTATATGGTAAGGGCAAAATAATCACATAATAGTTGTATTTTATTATCACCGTTAGTTTTGCTTTGCAGAGTCACTTCGGCAGTTTTTCCACAATCAAGCTTTCTGATGTGGAAAAGTTTGATTGTACTACTTTCAGCTGCTTTAAGGATAGCCGGACTACTTTTGAATATGTACGTATAAAAATTCTTGGCAAATAAAAAACGAATGACCGAAAATTAAAGTATATTACTCCGACTGAATACACAGCCACAGTAGTTTTGGCGGTAGAGGTTGTATTCTTTCGAGAGTTCGATTGAACGCTTGTATCCCTCTTTTTTCTTGAAGTCGGATGGCAGCCAAGGTATACCGTATTCTCGCGAGAGATTTTGCCCAATTTCATTTATTAACTGTGCATTTTTTAACGGACTTATTGTCAATGTAGTTGCGAAATAATCAAAATCAAGCTCCTGTGCCTTTTTTGCAGTTCTTTCCAAGCGGAGAAAAAAACATTTTTCGCATCGTTTGCCGCCCTCCGGTTCCTGCTCCAATCCTCTTATGCAGTCATAATACGGCTTGCTGTCAAAGCATTCGTCTACATAACATACAGGATTTTTTGTTGGCATACTGCTTATCAATCGCTGTTGTTCTTTACTGCGATGCTCATATTCATTGTCAGGATATAGGTTAGGGTTATAATAATACACCGTTATATTAAAATATTGTGATAGGTACTCTATAACATAACTGCTGCATGGAGCACAGCAGCTATGAAGTAAAAGAGTCGGAGCGGTATCGCCAATGGAGGCAATTATTTTGTCAAGCTCTTTTTGATAATTAACCTTATTCATCAACACATACCAGCTTTACAATTTCCGAAGGTTTTTTTACTATAACCTTCGCACCGTTTTCCAACAGTTCGTCTTTTCCTCTAAATCCCCACTCAACACCGCAAAACTTCAGGTCGGCATTTCGTGCAGTTTTTAAGTCAACGTCGCTGTCGCCTATGTACAAGCAGTCGCTTGGCTGGTAACCAAGCTCCTTTATCATTGTCAATGCGGAGTCGGGGGATGGTTTTGTAGGAAAATCCTCCTTTTTGCCCCATACTGAGTCAAAAGTGCTGTGTGAGAATAATGAATTAACAATGCGTTTAGCAAAACTGTCTGTTTTGTTTGAGAGCACACAGAGTTTTATACCGTTATTTTTCAACTCATATAGCATTTCGTCAATTCCTGCATAAGGTTGTGTAAACTCTAAGCACTTTTCATTATATAATAGGTTAAATGCCTTGTAGACGGAAGTGAATAGCTTTTCATCCTCGGCTTTGTCACCCATAGCTGCACGAATAAGATTTTTTACTCCATTACCCACAAAATAATTGTAGTTGCCCGGATGATGTGTTGGAAGTGAATGAAGCTCCAATGCCTCATTTACACAATTTGCTAAATCTGCCAAAGAGTTAATAAGTGTGCCGTCAAGATCAAAAATACATACTTTAAAGTTATTCATATACTTTTTCCTTTCTTTCATTTAAAAACAGCATTTAAAATGGTCATTAGCTTAGTAGAGTAAAGAGTTTGATTTTTAGGGAAGCACTGATAAAATATGATGCTTAGACTGTGAAGTCGGATTTTCAGGCAAATTGGACGAAAATATCGCAGAAATACTGGTCTGTCGGTCAACCCCTCTGTCACTTCGTGACACCTCCCCCACAGGGGGAGATCACGTATTTCAAGGAATTTGAGTTCAAGCTGACGAAAAGCCGCAAGCAAAATGATTGCCACGCAGTCAGGCGGTATTTATTCAGTGGTCCCTTAGTACTGCTAAGTGGCTGAGTTTTAACACGGATGTTGCTAAAGGAAAAGCCTTTGGGGGAATTATACAATGGAATTTTCCTAATGACATTATCTATTTGGATATCAATACGGCTCTCACTGGGGAAGCCTCCAAACCGCCCATTTTAAGCGGAAGAGCAGACAAAATGTAATCACCGTCACGTATTCCGTCAAGACAAACATTCTCTAAAATCAGGGTTCCGTTTGACAGAAGCTCCCTGTGAACACGTTCCTCGTCATCGTAGGCAATGGTAACAGAGTCAATGCCAACCAAATATAGGTTATTATCGGTCATAACTCTTGCAGCACTCAGCGATACCGTTGCATTGCCGTTCCCGTGAATCAGTACTCTTTTTTTGCAGTAGGGGAGAAGATTATCCATGTCTTCACCTGTGAGTATTCCCTCCAATGTAACAACTGTGCAGGCTCCGTAGCATTTTTCAAGGTTGCATTCGTCTATTGCTTCACCGCCTTTAAAATAATGTCGAGGTGCTTCAAGATGTGTACCTGTGTGGTTGGTCATTGCCGTTACCGACAGATTGTAGTCACTGCCGGCCCGAATATTTTGCAGCCACTTAAATTTCGGAGGAGGATCACCGTCATAAATCGGAGCGGTAAAAACCTCTCTTGATATGTCAATTATCTTCATACATTACTCCTCCGGTATTTTAGTAACCTGTGTGAAGTCAATTCCCTCACCGGTGGTACTGAATATAACCCCGCTGACGTTAGATGCTGTTGCAAAATATCTGCTTTCGTAGTAAAGCGGATAGAGATAAGCATAGTCCACGAGATAGCCTTCTGCCTCCGACAGTGCATCAATGGCAAAATCGCCATTTTTACTCAATGCGGTATTTATAAATTCATCATAGGCAGGATAGTTTAGGTTGATGTAGTTGTCAGCGGAATTACTGACAAACTTTGAAAGAAGTTCCATTGGCGACTCCATTGAAGTGTTGAGCGGTGCTATGGCTATTTCATAGTTGCCCGACTTCATTCTGCTTTCAAGCTCGTTTCTGGGAAGGGGTTCTTTGTTAAAATAACATCCCGTCAGGGTATTCCAATCCTCAATGATTTCCGTCACCAGTTTAGAGGAGGCGTCATCGTTTAAACATATAATGGTGTAGCTGCTTTTTAATTCAATACCGTTCTCATCCAATTCTTCTTTTGCCTTTGCATACATGGCCTTTGCATTGTCAGCGGGGGTCAGAACCTTATCACCGACTTCGTCCCGGTAGTTTTTGCCTGCATATAAGACGTCTTTGCTTATAAGCTGATTTGTCGGAACATAACTGTTTGGTACATTTGCAAGAAGCTCATCACGATTTAACGAACCAAACAAAGATACTCGCAGTTTAGCGTTTTTAAAAGCCTTTATATCGGTGTTGTAACAGATACCCCACAGGGTGTTTGTTGAAGTGGTAATGTTTAAAGCATTTTCCCTTGCGTTTTCAAGCTGATCTCCGTATATCTCACACAGGTCAATTTCCTGCGTAATGAGGGCGGAAATTGAGTTTTCGGGAAAATCACCGTAGGTGAAGTTAATCCCTGCAGGGATTGCCTTGTTTAGGCCCTTATAGTCGTTGCTGCGTCTGAGATAAATATATTTTTCGTGATCCCATCCGTAGTTCTCTCTTATTTCAAAAGCACCGTTGGTTATAATCAGGTCATAATCCTTGCCGTATTTGCCTTTTGTTGATATAAAGAACTCCTCATTGCACGGCATAGCGACAGGTTCGGTCAAGGCTAACAGAAGTGCGTTTGTTTCGTACTCTAATTGTATCTCCAGCGTATAAT
>CAMWIZ010000122.1 GCA_947174455.1 uncultured Clostridia bacterium
GTCCTCAGTCATAAAAGAGCTTGTGGAAAACTCCATTGACTCAGGGGCAACACAGATTACAGTCGAGATAAAAAACGGCGGTATCACTTTCATGCGTGTAACCGACAATGGCTGCGGTATTTTAAAAGATGATATCCGCAACGCTTTTTTGCGTCACGCTACAAGTAAGGTTAGGGAGCAAGACGACCTTGATTCTATCGGAACACTTGGTTTCCGTGGCGAGGCTCTTGCCTCAATAAGTGCCGTTGCAAGGGTTGAGCTTCTGACAAAGGCGGCAGAGGACGAAACAGGCTCACGGTATATTATTGAGGGCTGTGACGAGGTTTTGTTTGAGGATATCGGCAGACCGCAAGGTACAACGTTTATTGTGAGGGATATTTTTTATAATGTCCCTGCAAGAATGAAGTTTTTGAAAAAGGATGTTGCAGAGGCGAATGCGGTGGCGGCTGTTATAGATAAAGAAGCATTGTCACACAGCGAGGTAGCGTTTACCTTTATTCGTGACGGCAAGCAGACGCTTGTTACATCAGGTGACGGCAAGCTGCTTAACTGCATTTACTCCGTTTACGGTAAGGAATTCACAAAAGGAGTAATTCCCGTGGATTACAGTCTAAACGGTGTATCTGTCAGCGGTTATGTTACAAAACCGCAGGCATCACGTTCAAGCCGTGCTATGCAGACTTTTTTTATAAACGGAAGATTTGTAAAGAGCAGAACCGCCATGGCGGCACTTGAGGAAGCGTGCAAGGGTATGGTTATGGTCGGAAAATTCCCCGGCTGTGTTCTGCATATAAATTTGTCGCTTGCTGCTGTTGATGTAAATGTTCATCCGGCTAAAATAGAGGTTCGCTTTATCAACGAAAGACCTATCTTTGACGCAATATATCACGCAGTTAAAACTGCTGTAATTAAAGGTGACACCGTTAAGGAGTTTTCAATTAAATCCGCAAATCCTACGCAGAACCTTATTGATAAATCGGTTGTGCAAAAGCCGTACACTATGTCGCAGTATACTGTTAATAAAATTAAAAATACGCCGATAATACGCCCGTCAGAGGTACGAAGGCAAAATATTAAGGCAGTTGATGTGTATAACAACCTTCTTGAAGATGTTTCGGAAAAGCAAGTTGCAAAAAAAACTGTTGCTGTAACTGATGGTTTAACGGATATAGAGCTTTCGGATTCGGCATCAGACAGCAGATATTTTGGGGTAACCCCAATAGTCAAACCCAATAATGAAGTTGGTGAGCTGCAAAGTACCGATATCAAACCAAAATCAAGCAGTTATGTCAGTATTGACATTGTCGTTGATGAAGATGAAGAAATTCAAGGCTCTGATTTCGGCTTGCGTTCATCGAAAAATATGCCTGTGGAAAACAGCGAAAACGACCGAAACATCGGTGCAGAAACAAACTGTTTAACTAGTGGTAGTATTATGGTTTATGGCATAGCAGATGAAGTTTCTAATATGGAAGATATGTCACAGAAGCCACCGCTTGAATCAGAATTTATTTCCGATTTAACAGATAATACTTCCGACAAAATTTCCACATTTATACCCACAAACGATGATAAAATAAGATTTGTCGGAGAAGCCTTTAAAACCTATATAATAATTGAAAAAAACAACAACTTGGTACTTATTGACAAGCATGCCGCACATGAGCGTATGATTTATGAAAAGCTCAAGCGTGACAGGGGGGCAGCATATTCACAGCTTTTGCTTGAACCTGTAACGGTTACCTTGTCAAAGCAGCAGTATACAGCCGTACTGGAAAAAGCTGATTTGCTTATGGAGTCAGGCTTTGAAGTGAGCGACTTCGGACAGGGGACGATTCTTGTGCGAAGTGCCCCATCTTTTATTGATGCTTTTGATGTAGCGGAAACAGTTGAGGAAATGGCAGACCATATTCTTGACAATAAAAAGGATATCTCGTCAGAGTATACAGACTGGCTCTACCACAATATAGCCTGCCGCAGTGCTATAAAGGGCGGAGATTTAAGCTCACCCGAAGAGCTTATGAAGATAGCAATGAAGCTTGACGAGGACGTAAACTACAAATATTGCCCTCATGGCAGACCTACGTCTATGGTTATTACAAGAAATGAACTTGAAAAACAATTCGGCAGGGTGTGATTTTAATATGTCCGAAATAAACAGAATACCTGTTGTGGCTGTAGTAGGCCCGACCGCATCAGGCAAAACAAGGCTCGGTGCAGAGCTTGCGGTAAAATATAACGGCGAAGTAATTTCTGCTGACTCCATGCAGATTTATAAGTATATGGATATAGCGACCGCAAAGCCAACAGAAGATGAAATGATGGGTGTTGCACATCACATGATGAGTTTTTTGCCGCCAAGTGAGAACTACAGCGTAGCACAGTATGTGGCTGATGCAAAGAGGTGTATCTTTGACATTTTCTCACGGGGTAAGCTCCCGATAGTTGTAGGCGGTACGGGGCTTTACGTAAAATCGTTGCTTGAGGATATTTCCTTTGCTGAGGAAGATGCTGACTACGATTTAAGAGATAGGCTAAGAGAGAGAGCAGAAAGGTACGGGGCAGAGGTTCTTATAAATGAGCTTGCAGAGTTCGACCCGGAGTCCGCACAGCGTATGCACCCCAATAATCTAAAACGCATTATTCGTGCCATAGAGGTATACAGAACAACAGGAATAACAATGACTGAACATAACAGACTTTCAAAGACCGAGCAGTCGCCGTACCAAACTGTAAAAATCGGACTGAAAAGCAACGACAGAAGGTTTTTGTACGACCGAATTGACAGACGGGTTGACCTCATGTTAGAGCAGGGATTAATGGAGGAGGCAAAGCGTGTGCTTGCCTGTCAGTGCAGTATGACCGCACAAAAGGCAATCGGCTATAAGGAGCTTATTCCTTATTTTAACGGTGAGCAAACACTTGAGCAATGCATTGAAACGCTAAAGCGTGACTCACGACGCTACGCAAAACGGCAGCTTACATGGTTTATGCGTGATGAGGAGATATATTGGATAGATATTGACACGGTAAAAGACTTTGAGGAGGTTTTCCGCATATCCGTGTCGCAGATTGATGATAAGTTATGCAAGTAATTGAAATAAGAAAAGAAGAGAAATACAGGTATAAAAAGGGGGGGTTCGGTGTCAGAGTTTGAAACTGTTAACATAACTGATGATTTAAGCGAGCAAGAGCCTATAACGTCATATAGAAGTCGCCGCCGCTCGTACTCTAAAAATAAAAAGAAGAAACGCAGCTTTATTGTCCCTATCGGCAAGATATTCGGTGTGCTGTTTGTGTTGTTTTTGCTTACGTATGTTTCTATTCTAATTTATACATCCAACTTTACCATGGTGGTAACGGAGGAGGCGGAGTATCAGGAGGTCAGTGATTATCTGGAAACTTCCGCACTTGTTTTACGGAACGAGGAGTATGTGGAATGTCGCAAGGACGGTATTCTTGCATATGTGGTTGAGGACGGAAAAAACGTAAACGTTGGCGGTACTGTGGCAAAGCTTTTTGAAACCGAGTCTGACGTTAACAACTGGCAGGAGTATAACAGGCTTTCAGATGAGCTTAATGTGCTGGAACAACTGCGTAACTCAGAAAACAACAAGTTTATTGACCTTGATACGGTCGATACCCAGATTAGGACGAATTTAACAAATTATGAAAACTCCATTCGTTCCAATCGCTTTGACAATGCAAATACTTATAAGCTGATGCTTATGCAGCTTTTCAATGAACGTGCCGTCATTACTGACAGCTCCTATGACTTTTCCGATAGAATGGAAACCCTCAAACAACAGCGTTCGGCACTTGACGTGTCCGACAGTATAGGCTCGGTTCGTTCATCTGTATCGGGTACGTTTGTATCAGCCCTTGACGGATATGAAAAGAGCGTTGATTATTCAAAGATTACCTCGTTGCTTCCGCAGGACTTGCAGACCATTGGCAGAATTGATCCCCCAAAAAATGCTGTGGGCAAAGTAATAACGACCCTAAACTGGTATTTTGTTTGTGAGGTAACAAACGAACAGGCACAAACGGTTTCCGCAGGCAGCACAGATGTGCAGATATCTATACCAAAGGTTATAACAGGAACTATACCCGGTACGGTGGTTGCGGTGAATCAAGAGTCCACAACGGACGGCGGTGTGCTTGTTATAAGGTGCGACTACATGGACAGTGAGCTTGCCAATATAAGGCAGGAGGAAATAAATATACGAACCAACACATACAGCGGACTGAAGGTTAAACGCAAAGCTATACATGAGGATACCGTAAGAGTATATGACTATGACGAAAACGGAAATGTAATAGGCGAACCTCGCGAGGAAAGGGTTCAGGGTGTGTATGTTATGTATGGCAACAAGCTTAGCTTTATGCAGGTTGACATAGTTTATTCGGGCAAGGATTTTGTATTGTGCAACCCTGCTCAAGGCAATCCCGCTTTGGCAAACGGAGAAACAATATCTCTCCATGATG
>CAMWIZ010000123.1 GCA_947174455.1 uncultured Clostridia bacterium
TCAGATGTGTATAATAGTCAGGCATATATTTTAGTTATTGTTGCATCTTTTACTTCTATTTCAAGTCTGCCGTGTTCTGCATAACCTATAACCCGCACACTTGCAAAATCATTAACTGAATATTCCGTATTGCCGCAGGCAGCCAACAAAAAAATAATAATCATGGCAGAAAGTGCGACCATAACTCTTGAAGCAAGCTTCATAAAATGTCCTCCTGTTTTAGAAATCTACAATTTGACATTATTCGGGTTTTATTATATCACATTGAATGTGCTTTTTCAATATTGCCATATACTTTTTTTAAATTTTGGAAGGTCTGATAGTTATATAGATAAAGCAAATCAATATATTGTTATTTCAACAAGCAAAAAGGGACATTGGCTCACACCTGTGAGAGAACGTCCCTTTTAGTATCATAATTGAATTTATTAATTATACAAATTTTTTCTTTATTTTATAAGCTGCAAAATTTTTGCTTCCGCAGCAGCCGCATCTGCCCTGCCACGACTCTCTTTCATGATAAAACCAACTACCGCTTTAATGGCCTTCTGCTTTCCGTTTTTATAGTCGGCAATAGCATTAGGATTATTTTCAACAGCCCTTTGCCACAACTCCGTCAATGCAGCATCATCCCTGCCTGCCATATCACTCTCCGATATAAAATCATTTACGGATTTTCCAGTATAAAGCATTTTTTCAAGAGTTGACTTTTCGAGGTTATTCTTAACCTTACCTGCGTCTATAAGCTTAACAAGCTCATTAAGCTGCTGTGCGGTTATTGCTGTTGCAAATTCTTCCTTATCGGCCTCTGTTTCCAATCTGCGGAAGATTTGCCCAATGATGAAGTTTGCAACGGTTTTGGGTGTTTTTACACCAATGATTGCTTCCTCAAAAAACTCCGCAATTTTTCTGTACTTTGAGATATTTTGTGCATCTTTTTCGTTAAGACCAAGCTCACTCACATATCTTTGCTTCTTTACAGCAGGAAGTTCTGGGATTTTTGCCCTGAGTTCGTCAATTTCATCATCCGTTACATGAATTGTTACCAAGTCAGGGTCACGGAAATACCTGTAATCGTGGGCATCTTCCTTACCTCTCATAGATGAAGTAGTATTTGTAACATCATCATAACGAAGTGTTTCCTGCTCAACCCTTCCACCGGACTCTATGAGGTCAACCTGTCTTGCAAACTCATATTCCATTGCCTTGCCGATAAAGGTTATGGAGTTCATGTTTTTAATCTCAGTTCTTGTACCGTACTCCTCGCTGCCGACAGGACGAACAGAGATGTTAACATCGCACCTCATGCTGCCCTCCTGCATTTTGCAGTCAGAAATACCGATATAACGCATAACCTGCTGAAGCTTTTCCACATACTCCTTAGCTTCTTCAACCGAGCGGATATCAGGCTCCGATACTATCTCAATAAGAGGAACTCCACCACGGTTATAGTCGACATAGGTATCCCCTCTTTTATGAATAAGCTTACCTGCGTCCTCTTCTATATGAATTCTTGTAAGACGAATTTTTTTACCGCTGCTCAGCTCAACATAGCCATGCTCACAGATTGGCTTATCGTACTGTGAAATCTGGTAAGCCTTGGGCAAGTCGGGATAGCAGTAATTCTTTCTATCCATTTTGGAGATATTTGCAATCTCACAGTTTGTTGCAAGACCTGCCATAACAGCATATTTAACAGCTTGCCTGTTGATTTTCGGCAGTGTACCGGGAAGCCCTATACATATAGGACAGCAGTGAGTGTTGGACTCTCCGCCGAACTCCGTTGTGCAGGAGCAGAAAATCTTAGTATTTGTAGCAAGCTCAATATGTGTTTCAAAGCCTGCGACCATCTCGTATTTCATTGTTTTCCCCTCCCTATATTTTTACACCGTACGGCGATTCTTTGAACACTTCAGAGCCAACAGCATTCTCGTACTGCCAAGCTGCATTGAGAATTGTACTCTCACAAAAAGTATTGCCGATTAACTGCATACCGATTGGCAGACCGTTTGCATCACAGCCACACGGGATACTAATGCCCGGCAAACCTGCAATATTCACAGGAACTGTGCATATATCCGTCAAATACGTTTCTATAGGATCACTTATTGCATTGCCTTTTTCAAACGCCGTCATAGGAACTGTAGGTGCAAGAATAACGTCACAATTTTTGAAGGCATCCTTGAAGGCATTCAATATTGAACCACGCAAATTTTGTGCTTTCTTATAATAAGCATCGTAATATCCCGCACTCAGAACGTAAGTGCCGAGGAGAATACGTCTTTTAACTTCGTCACCGAACCCCTCGCTTCTTGTTTTGCAAATCATCTCATTTACATCCTTATACGAAGATGTTCTGTACCCGTAGCGTATACCATCATATCGACCAAGATTTGAGGATGCTTCCGCACACGCAAGTATATAGTATACAGGCAGAGCGTATTTAAGAGCAGGAAGATTGAAATACACAATCTCAGCACCTAGTGACTTGTAGACCTCGCATGCCTTTTCAATGGAAAGCTTTACATCATCCCTCACACCGTCTAAGTATTCTCTTGCGATACCGATTTTCATTCCCTTAATATCGTTCTTAATAGAGAGTGCAGTCGGTTCGCCTCTCCTGCCCTGACTCGTTGAATCCATCTTGTCATAAGCAGAGATAGCATCATAAACAATAGCTGCATCTTCAACAGTTGATGTAACAGGTCCTATTTGGTCAAGACTTGACGCATATGCGATAAGTCCAAAACGAGAAACCGCACCGTAGCTTGGTTTTAGCCCGACAATACCGCAAAAGCTTGCCGGCTGACGAATAGAACCGCCCGTATCTGAGCCTAAACCGTAAACCGCAATATTTCCGCCGACAGCGGATGCAACTCCGCCTGAACTGCCACCTGCAACGTGGTTAATATTGTGCGGATTTGTCGCACCGCCGAAACATGAGGTTTCACAAGATGAACCCATTGCAAATTCGTCCATATTGGTCTTTCCGAGCAGGACGGCATTGTTTGCAGAAAGTATTTCCCAAACTGTTGCGTTAAATATAGGGGTGTACCCCTCCAAAATTTTTGAACAGCAGGTAGTGGGAATTCCCTTTGTTGAAATGTTGTCCTTTAAAGTCATGGGAATACCCTCAAGCGGAGCAAGCATCTCGCCCAGGCTTAATTTTTTATCAACAGCCTTAGCAGTATTTAGTGCTGTATCTGCTGTAACCGTGACATAAGCATTTAAGTCTTTGTTAGCACTCTCAATATTGCTAAGAAATGCTTCTGTAAGCTCCGTACAGGAGATCTCCTTTTTTTGAAGCATATCGCTGTAATGTTTAATTTTTCCCTCTGCCATAGCTTACACCCTCTTACGAACAAGGAAATGACCCTCGTCAACATCATTTGCATTTTTCAAAATTTCTTCTCTGTCATAGGACGGCACTACCTCGTCCTCTCTGAATGCGTTTGAAAGGTTATTAATATTGTCAAACTCAGCTCCCTCTTCAGACGCATTATTTATAGTATCTGCAAAACGAATTATATCGTCCATAACTTTTGTCATACTGTCAAGCTCATCATCGGCAATATAAAGCTTGCAAAGTCTTGCTATACCCAAGACATCTTCATGTGAAACCATAACATTCTTCCTTTCGGGATTATCTCAGTTTTATATGAACCTCTCTGAGCTGCTGCTCAGTAACCTCTCCCGGAGAACCGAGAAGCAAATCCTGTGCATTGCTGTTCATCGGGAACGCAATAACCTCACGGATATTTTCTTCACCTGTCAGGAGCATTATCATTCTGTCAACGCCCGGTGCCATGCCTGCGTGCGGCGGAGCACCGTACTGGAATGCGTTATACAAAGCTGTAAACTTCTCAGTGAGCTGCTCCTCAGTATATCCTGCAATTTCAAATGCTTTTACCATGGTGTCAAGGTCATGGTTTCTTACAGCACCTGAGCTAAGCTCTACACCGTTACAAACTATATCATACTGATATGCAAGAATGTCGACAGGATTTTTGGTATTGAGAGCCTCCAAACCGCCTTGCGGCATAGAGAATGGATTATGTGTAAATATAATGTTACCTGAGTCCTCGTCATACTCGTACATTGGGAAATCTACAATAAAACACATCTCGAATTTGCTTTCGTCAATCATGCTTAAACGAGTGGCAACCTCTGTTCTAATCTGACCTGCAAGCTTTGGAGCAAGGTCAGCACTGTCTGCTATAAAGTAACATACTGCACCCGGTTGTAGTCCTGTTCTCTCAATAAGTGCCGTTTTGTCCTCAGCAGGCAGGAATTTATCTATAGGACCGTCAAAAGTCATGTCATCTCTAACCTTTACATAGCCAAGACCCTTCATTCCGATAGACAGAGCGTACTCCTCCATCTTCTTAAACCAACTCTTTGACTGTCCTGCAC
>CAMWIZ010000124.1 GCA_947174455.1 uncultured Clostridia bacterium
ATATATTACAATATTATCCAAATCGCATTATAAAAATTTTGACAACCAAAACCTACCACCTTTCTTCAACAAAATAGACGGAAATAGCACAAATCAAAAAGGGGATAACCACATTAATTGATGGTCATCCCCTTTTCTTACGTTTTTATATTCATACAAATCGAAACCATTTTACACAACTCTATAAGTTATGATAGCTCATGCCTATTTATTGAGTAGAATAAAAATATGAAAGTTCCGATAAACACTATGATTTCGACGTTTTTCTGATAAAAGTTGCTAAAGAATAGATTATTTAACCATGCTTGCAACTTCAGCAGCAAAGTCATCCTGACGCTTCTCAAGACCCTCGCCCTTCTCAAAACGTACAAACTTAGTAATCTTGATAGAACCGCCGAGCTTCTTAGCTACAGACTGTGTATATGCGTTAACAGTCATAGAACTGTCCTTTACGAACTCTTGATCAACAAGGCAGTTCTCCTTATAGAACTTACCAACCTTACCGTCAACAATCTTAGCAATAACCTGCTCCGGCTTGTTAGCCATCTTAGGATCCTGCTTCATCTGAGCAATCATAATTTCCTTCTCATGCTCAACAACCTCGGCAGGAACATCTGACTCGTCAAGATACTGAGTGTTGAGAGCAGCAATCTGCATTGCTACGTCCTTACCGTAAGCAACGAATTCAGGGTTAGCTGAGTCAATATCTGTTTCAAAGTTAACTATAACACCAATCTTGCCGCCTGCATGAACATAAGCTACGCAAGGACCGTCAAATTTAGCAAAACGTCTGATTTTAATGTTTTCGCCGATCGTCTGAATCTTCTCCTGGAGAAGGTCTGCAACCTTAACGCTTGTACCTGCTGCAACACACTCTGTAAGAGCCTCTACGTCAGCCGGATTTTCTGCCATAACTGTATCTGCAAGTGTCTTTACAAATGCCTGGAAATCAGCATTCTTTGCAACGAAGTCTGTTTCAGCGTTAACCTCAATAACTACACCTGAGTTGCCTGCTTCGTTAGTCTGAGCATAAGCAACACCCTCAGCAGCAATTCTGCTTGCCTTCTTTGCAGCCTTAGCAAGCCCCTGCTCTCTCAAAAAGTCAATAGCTGCGTCCATATCACCGTTAGCCTCTGTCAAAGCCTTTTTGCAGTCCATCATACCGCAGCCTGTTTTTTCTCTAAGGGACTTAACGTCCTGAGCTGTAAATGCCATTTTATTCAACCTCCGAATTTTTAATTGTTTATTGTACTCACTTATTTCTAAAGAAAGCACAGCTTTATATTATCATAATAATTATCTATCAATTTATCAGCATTGGCACTGATAAATTTTTGGCTTTCGCCGATTTATGGCTTCGGCGAAACATATACCGAAGCCATAAACAATTTCTCTGCAAAAGCAGATTACTCAGCAGCCTCTTCAGCTTCTTCCTCGTCCTTAATCTCGGCTGCACCCATCTGACCTTCGTGTCCCTCGATGATTGCGTTAGCGATTGTACCTGCAATAAGCTTAACTGCTCTGATAGCATCGTCATTGCCGGGAATTACATAGTCAATCTCGTCAGGATCACAGTTTGTGTCTACGATAGCAACAATCGGAATACCGAGCTTCTTAGCCTCGGAAACAGCGATTCTCTCCTTGCGTGGATCTACGATGAACAAAGCACCCGGTATTTCACCCATGTCCTCGATACCGCCCATGAACTTCTCAAGTTTCTCGATTTCATGCTTGAGGTTAATAACCTCTTTCTTCGGGAGAAGATCAAATGTACCGTTAGCTTCCATCTCACGGAGCTGCTTCAGTCTTGCAATTCTGCGACGAATTGTTGTGAAGTTTGTGAGCATACCGCCAAGCCAACGAGCGTTTACATAGTAAGCACCTGCACGCTGAGCCTCTTCCTTAACAGAATCCTGAGCCTGCTTCTTTGTACCTACAAAAAGAACAGACTTGCCCTCTACAGACAAATCACGAACGAAAGCATAAGCTTCCTCAAGCTTCTTTACAGTCTTCTGAAGGTCAATGATGTATATACCGTTACGCTCTGTAAAGATATACTCTGCCATCTTCGGGTTCCATCTTCTTGTCTGGTGACCGAAGTGAACACCTGCCTCCAAAAGCTGCTTCATTGATACTACTGCCATTTTTTATTTCCTCCTTGGTTTTTCCTCCGCAGGTGTCTATATTCAGACTACCGTTTAGGCACCTGTCTGACGCACACCTGCGTGCGTAATGCCTTAGTATTATACTACAGATTGATAAATATTGCAAGTGTTTATTTACATAATCTTTCTTTTATTCTTACAAATTTCGCCTAACATATCGCCGTATAATTGTTATAACGTACATATTTCCCGCTTTTGTTATAATTTTTTCTGTTCCAGCCCAATTTAAGTCTGCATTTTACCGTTTCTGCCAAACGAACGTCTTCTTCCCCCGGGGCAACCACTGCAAGACACGAGGATAGTATCCTCCCCGATAAGCTTAATGTTTTTCCACGGAATAACAAAGTCCTCGCATCTGCCGAACAACCCGAATAACTTCGGTCTGCCGTAAATTATAATAGAAACTAAGCAAGCGTTGCAGGTATCAACCTCCACATCGTCCACAAATCCCAGCCGCATACCGTCTGACTGGTTAATAATTTCCTTATGCCTAAGCTCTGCTATGCGACAACTCATGCAAGCACCTCCTCATAAAGTAACTGTACCGAAAAAATATGTCTGCGTAAAACCATTCTGTTTGTTTTTAGAACTGTTTTCTGCATACCCTCTCAGAACAGGCAAACACCGAACAACAGCTTAATCCTCAACACAAACCAAAGTTAACACGCTGAGAATGCTTTAACGGTGTTTGTAACAAAACGGCATACTGATTGATGCTGTTTTAAAAATGCTGACATATATTATTATGACAAAAAACACGAAGTAATGACGTATAAATATATTGTATATTTCAGTTTTGTATGCTACAATTTGCGTAGCTAATAATATACAAGGAAGGGAGTTGACAAAAAATGAGTGAAACGACAGACAAAAAGGCTGTTGTTGACATAAACACGCCTTTAATAAAGCTTGCACTGCCTGTATTTATTCAGGCTTTGCTGTCAATGTTGATAGGCTCTGCGGATACCCTCATGCTCTCACAGTACTCAGATATTGCAGTAGGAGCAGTTGGAAATGCAAACCAGGTGTTGGGCTTTTTGACGCTTGCTTTCACTATAATATCAAGTGCAACGGGTGTCGTTGTTTCCCAGTATTTAGGGGCGAAAGAAAACAATAAAATAAGCAAAATCTACACTGTGTCAATCGCATTTAACTTGTTATTAAGTGCAACAATAAGCCTTATTGTTTTCGCAGGAAGCAAATCGCTGCTTACTTTAATACAGGTTCCGGAGGGTCTTATTCCAGACGCTGTAAGCTATATAAAGATAGTCGGTGGTTACATTTTCTTACAGGCTCTAATAGAGGTATTTAATCAAATTTTACGCAGCAACGGCAAGGTGCTGTTCGGAATGATAGTTGCATTGGCAATGAACATTTTTAATATAGGCGGCAACTGGCTTGTGCTTTACGGTCCCCTATCCGGCTATTTTTCAGGCTATGGTGAGAACGGGCCACCGGCAATATGGGGGGCTCTCGGCCCGTTGTTTGGCTACGTTACAGGTGCAACAGGTGTTGCAATTTCCAGTGTAGTCAGTCGTTTAGTAGGACTGACGGCTTTAATAATATATTTCCACTTTAAAATTGAGGGAAGTATTTCTATTAAGCATCTAAATCCGTTTCCAAAGGATATTTTGTTAGGTCTTATTAGGTTGGGAATACCGACAGCAGGCGAAAACATTTCATATAATATATCACAGGTAGTCATAACCTCGTTTGTAAACACACTGGGACTTATGACTATAAACACAAAAACCTACTGCACTAATCTTACGAATTTCTCTTATCTTTACTCAATATCTGTGGCAATGGCAACACAAATTATCGTTGGTCACGCAGTTGGTGCGGGAAAGTATGATTTTGCATATAAGCGTGTTTATAAGTCGATTCTGCCATCCGAGATTGTTTCGGTCGGCATTGCTGTTGTAAACTACCTTATATCCCCGATTACACTGTCAATATTTACAGACAACCCCGCATGTATCGCACTGGGGCAGGATATAATGCTTATTGCAGTTTTTCTTGAAATAGGCAGAACGTGCAACCTTGTAATAATAAACAGTATGAGGGCAGCGGGTGACGTTAAATTCCCCACTTACTTGGGAATCGGTTCAATGTGGGGGATTTCGGTTCTCGGCACGTATATTTTAGTAATGGTTCTTCCGTTGGATTTGGGACTTAGAGGAGTTTGGATTGCAATGGCAGCAGATGAAATCCTGCGTGGAATAG
>CAMWIZ010000125.1 GCA_947174455.1 uncultured Clostridia bacterium
CTGTACCGCATCCGTCTATTGCAGCAATTTCCTCATAGCTTGCCGACATGATATCGTCAATTTGAGCGAAGTTTTCACAAAGAAGCTTTGCCGCCTTTGCACCGACAAACCTGATTCCCAAGGCAGTGATAAAGCGGTACAGTTCATTATCCTTAGATTTTTCGACAGCCTTTATGAGATTGTTGGCAGAAACCTCACCCATTTTATCCAGTGTGCTGATATCCTCAGCCTTTAAACGGTAAATATCAACGGGCGATTTAACCAACTGTTTGGAAACTAAGTTATCCAATACTGCCGGACCTAAGCCGTCTATATCCATTGCATCTCTCGACACAAAATGAATCAAATTACGCATAAGCTGTGCGGGACAGGCGGTATTTGTACAGCGTACGGCAGCCTCTCCCTCCTCACGGTGAACTGCCGAGCCGCATGACGGACATAGCTTAGGCATCTCAAACGGTACGGTGTTTTCCCCACGGCTCGCAAGGGCAACAACCTCGGGGATAATTTCTCCTGCTTTACGTAAGATTACGGTGTCACCTATGCGTATATCCTTTTCCTTAATGAAGTCTTCATTATGGAGTGAGGCACGGCTTACAGTTGTACCGGCAAGCAGAATAGGCTCAAATATACCTGTCGGAGTAAGCACACCTGTCCTGCCGACATTTATTTCAATATCCCTCAGAACAGTTTCTTTTTCTTCGGGCGGATACTTGTAAGCCTCTGCCCAACGGGGGAATTTAGCGGTACTGCCAAGCTCCTCCCTATCCGCAAAAGAATCAACCTTAACAACAGCACCGTCGATTGGAAAGTCGTAAGTACCACGGGAATCTCCAATTTTTTCAATTTCCTTTATAGCATCGTCAATACTGTCAAACTTGTTCACAAGCGGTGCTGTCGGAAAGCCGAGTTCGGACAGCAAGTCAAGCGACTGCTTATGACCTGTAACCTCTATACCCTCAATCTGCTGTATGTTAAACACAAAAATATCAAGCTTACGCTTTGCGGTGATGCGGCTGTCCTTTTGACGCAATGAACCTGCAGCGGCATTTCTTGGGTTCTTTGACGGCTTCTCCTCATGCTCCTCTTGATACTTTAAAAGCTCCAAAAAGCTTTCATTGGACATATAAACCTCACCACGAACCTCCAAAAAAGGAACAGGACGTGAAAGTCTAAGCGGAAGGGACTTGATAGTACGCAAATTGTCGGTTATATCCTCACCAACTAAACCGTTTCCCCTTGTAGAGCCTCTTGTAAATACTCCGTTGCGATACTCGACTGATACAGAAAGTCCGTCAAACTTCGGTTCTACAACATAAGAGGGATTGGAAACAACGTCCCTAACCTTTCTGTCAAAATCGAGTATTTCACCGTAGGAAAATGAATCGTGCAGGCTTTCCATTGGAACGGTATGCTCTACAGGTGAGAATTTCTCAGCGGCTTCACCGCCGACGTGCTGTGTTGGAGAGTCCTCTTTTTTCAGTTGTGGGAACTCTTCCTCAAGGTTCTCCAATTCACTCAAAAGCATATCGTATTCATAGTCGGAAATCTCCGGACTGTCATTATTGTAATATCTGTCATTGTGATAGTTAAGCTGCTGCGTAAGCTGCTCAACCCTTTCCTTGGCACTTTTCAAATCCATGTTATCACCTGCAATCATTTTATATAAATCATACCCAACAACATCATTTTTTATTAACCACAGACGTATTTTTCTCTCTCAAATATGTCGACTCCAAATCTGCCAGATGAAGCTTAACTGCTATAGGATATTTTTCATATGCAGAGCTTACAGAGTAGCCGTTACTGTCGTCAAAACCGCCCATGTGCCACCTGATTGCCATAGCCTCGGCAGTTTTTAAACGCATAAAACGTTCAATAAGGAAAACCGACTTCTCGCCGTGACCATAGGGAAAGGCATCCTCTATGGCATAGTATGGGACGGAATCCCACTTGCCTGTGTCGGGATTTTTTACATTTCTTGTTGACACCTTGTAAAACTGTGCTTTGCACAAATCATGCAAAAGTGCACATATAGTAAAGCTTTCCAAATTGTCTATTCCTTCCTCAAAGTGCTTTTCCATCATAACGTCAAACACACTGAGACTGTGCATTACAAGACCCTCAGGGCAAGCACAGTGGTACTTAGTACTTGCAGGTGCAGTAAAAAAATCTGTTTTCAACATCCAATCCAAAAGTTCCTTTGAGCCTTGGCGAGTTACATTTTCCTGAAAAATTGAAATAAATTCCTCTTTGTATCCCATACCGTCCTCCAATTCCATATAACCGCAAAGGCACCCTTACGGATGCCTTTAACGTAAACTAAATATCATCGGTTAATTAACCTATAATAAGCAATATAATATACTGTCATGTCACACAATATTGGTCTTAAAACAGTAGCCAAATAACGGGCATAAATTTTACTTGCAGTATACTTACCGTCAAGAACGAAAATTACTCAGCAGCTTCTTCAGCATCGTTCTCTGCAAGCAAAGCTCTGATAGAGAGAGAAACTCTTTTCTGCTCATTGTCGATAGCTGTAATCTTAGCCTTTACAGTCTGACCAACAGTAAGCTCGTCCTGTGGCTTGTCAATTCTGCGGTTAGCAATCTGAGATATATGGATAAGACCCTTTACACCCGGAATAATAACAGCGAATGCACCGAATGAGCTCATGCCGTCGATTGTTACATCAACAACATCATCTACATTGTAATTAGATGTAAACTTAGTCCAAGGGTTGTCCTCGTCCTTCTTATAACCCAAAGAAATGTTGCCCTTCTCTGTGTCAATGCCCTTAACGTAAACCTCTACTGTATCGCCAACGTTTACAACCTCAGACGGGTTTTTGATTCTTGTCCAAGAAAGCTCGGAAATATGAATCATTCCATCTACACCGCCGATGTCTACAAATGCACCGTAGCTTGTAAGGGACTTAACTGTACCTGTGTACTTCTTGCCAACTTCAACACTGCTCCAGAATGCCTCTTTTGCAGCCTTATTCTTCTCTTTGAGTACAGAACGGACTGAACCTACAGCCTTTCTTCTCTGCTTGTTGATTTCCAAAAGACGGAATTCAACAGTAGTTTTAAGCAATGCTTCGAGAGATTCACCTCTTGACGCAGTAGCCTGTGATGCAGGGATAAACACTCTTACACCGTTGGAAACAGCAATAACACCGCCCTTAACAACCTCGGAAACTACACCTGTAAGAATTGTTTCCTCTTCAAGAGCCTTTTCAAGAACATCCCAGCCCTTAGCAGCATCAAGACGTCTCTTTGAAAGCATAATCATACCCTCTTGATCGTTTGTACGCATAATAAGAAGCTCAAGCTCATCGCCAACCTTAACAACGTCCTCAGGCTTAACTGTAGGATCGTTGGAAAGCTCGGAAACAGGAATATAACCTGTCTGCTTTCTGTCAAGATCTACATAGACCTCGTTCGGAGCAATACGAACTACAACACCATGTACCTTATCATTTGTATTTAAATTTTTGAGGGACTCCTCGAGCAGTTCCTCAAAGTTCTGCTCATTCAAATTTTCAACTTCACCGGACTTTATCTCACTCATTCTATCCAGTACCTCCTTAATTATAATTGCCGGCGTTGATGCTCCGGCAGTAATACCTATTTTATCGTCATCTCTCAGCGTAATACTGTCAAGCTCTGCGGCTGTTTCTATAAGATAAGTTCTGCGACAGCACCTTTTGCATATGTCAAACAGCTTATTTGTGTTTGAACTGTGGCGACCGCCTATAACTATCATTACATCAGAAACACCGGCAAGCTCAAACGCATCAAGCTGGCGTTGAGATGTCGCATTACATATTGTATCAAAAAATATTGCATTTGTATAGAGTTTTTTTAATGTTTTTAAACATTTTTTCCATTCTTCCACATCAAAAGTAGTCTGAGCGACTACAGAAACCTCCTTATTTTTCAAAAAAGGAAATTTATCCGCCAATTCACACAACTTTTCCTCATTTTTAAAGGTAAATGCCTCACCAATGCAGTGACCTATAATTCCTTCAACTTCAGGGTGAGTGCTGTCGCCTGCTATCAAAATCACTCTGCCGTTTGATGATTCTCTGGCAACAATTTTATGAATTTTAAGCACAAAAGGACAGGTTGCGTCTGCATAGTGCATATTGTTTTCGTTTAAATAGTCGTAGACTTCTTTCGTAACGCCATGCGACCTTATAACCAGTGTTCTGTTTTCAGAAAGCTGAGAACATTCCTTTACTGTCTGAACGCCACGGGATTCCAACAAATCAACCATCTGCTTATTATGAATAATAGGTCCCAGTGTACTCACAGACTTCCCTTCGGCAAGCAGCGATTCCACCATATTTACCGCCC
>CAMWIZ010000126.1 GCA_947174455.1 uncultured Clostridia bacterium
GGGAGCGGATAAGCAATTTCTTATGTCGCAGTTAAAGTCAAAGCTGAGCGATTGCTGTGTGGAATTTGATTGCGATAGCGGCATAGATTTTTATGAAAATATCGCTTTATGTGATGATGTGCTGCTTGGTGAATACTACAACAGTAACTCAATAGACAAGTCCGACATTATAAACAGCATAAAAGCAAGAAAAATTTTTCCCTGCATTTTCGGATCGGCTCTTAAACTAAATCATGTGGAAAAACTTTTGCAGTGCCTTTGTGACTATACAACCCAGCCTCAGTATTCTGATGAGTTTGGCGGAAAGGTCTATAAAATTTCCGAGGACAGCCAAGGCAAACGCCTTACTTTTATGAAAATTACAGGTGGCAAAATAAAAGTAAAGGAAGTCTTGCAAAGCGATAAAAACTCTGAGGGTGAAAAGATAAACCAGATAAGAATTTATTCGGGAGAAAAGTTCACACAGGCTGATGAGGCATACGCTGGCACAGTGTGTGCGGTTACGGGCATTACCTTTGCAGTTCCCGGTGATGGACTTGGCAAGGAAAAAAATTCGGCATTGCCAATACTTGCCCCTGTTCTTACATATAGTGTGGAGCCAACGCAGGATGTTGATGTCCATGTACTGCTTGAGAAAATGAAAATACTTGAAGTTGAAGATCCTCAGCTTAATGTTTTGTGGAATGAGCGACTGAGGGAAATACAGGTTCAGCTTATGGGCGATATTCAGCTTGAAATACTCCAATGTATAATTAAGGAGCGTTTTGGTATTGGTGTTTCTTTTGGTAAAGGAAGTATAATATATAAGGAAACTATTTTAGATACGGTCGAAGGTGTTGGACATTTTGAACCCCTAAAGCATTATGCCGAGGTTCATCTGTTAATGAAACCCGGAAAAAGAAACAGCGGTATTGTGTTGTTGTCTGAATGTAAAGAAGATTTGCTTGATAAGAACTGGCAGCGGCTTATTATGACACATCTATGTGAGAAAACGCATATAGGGGTTCTCACAGGTTCTCCGATAACAGATATTGAAATCACTCTCGTATCGGGAAAAGCACACGCAAAACATACCGAAGGCGGTGACTTCAGACAGGCTACATACAGGGCAGTAAGGCAAGGTCTGCGTTCTGCACACTGTCAGCTGTTGGAGCCTTATTATGAATTTATGCTGGAGGTGCCGAGAGAAAGTGTAGGCAGGGCGATAACTGATATTCAGCGTATGTTCGGGAATTTTAATGCCCCCGAAGTCAACGGAGAGTTTACGGTGCTAAAGGGGACTGCACCTGTATCGGAAATGTGCGATTACAATAGAGAGGTTGTGCAGTATACACACGGCAGGGGCAGACTTGTTTGTGAATTTAAGGGCTATGAACCGTGTCATAATGCTGATGAGGTTATTGCAGATATATGCTATGACCCGGACAGTGACACAGATAATCCCTGTGGCTCAGTCTTTTGTTCCCACGGAGCAGGGTATAATGTAAGGTGGGACGAGGTAAAAAAACATATGCATTTATCCGAAGCTTTAGTGTCACAAAAGCAATTCCAAAGCAGCAGGGAAAGTCTTTTGTCTACGTGTAAAACGAGTGACGATGCTTTTGCACTTGACAGGGAGCTTATGAGGATTTTTGAACAGACATACGGGCCGATTAAAAAACGTACAGACAACACGGTCAGAAGGTATGAAGCGTACAATAATAATCAAAATATATACAAGCGTTCAAACGCACCTAAATATGATGGTACAGAATATCTATTGGTTGATGGTTACAATGTGATTTTTTCATGGGATAATCTGAAATTGCTTGCAAAATCCAATATAGATGCAGCAAGAACCTCACTGATAAATATTTTGTGCAATTATCAAGGCTATAAAAAGTGTGAACTGATACTTGTTTTTGATGCCTACAAGGTAAAGGGAAACAATCGTGAAGTTGAAAAGGTTGATAATATTACAGTTGTATATACTAAGGAAGCGGAAACTGCCGATATGTATATAGAAAAAACTTCACACAAGCTTGCACGGGGTAACAGGGTACGAGTGGTAACCTCTGATGGCTTGGAGCAGCTTATAATTTTAGGAAATGGAGCTTTGAGGGTTCCGTCGCAAGCATTTTTGCAAGAAGTAAAGCAGATAGAGGAAGAAATAAGAGAAATAATAACAGGTAATAATATATGCAGTTAGCTGTGCAGAATAGTGTATAAAATTAAAATATTTCCAAGTGTGTTGCATATTTTCTGATGATATATTATTTATAGATAGTGTTATAGACAGTATTTTTTGTAATCCTTTAAATTTTGTTGAACATATGTAGGATTTATGTAGCCAGCATTTAAAATGTATGTATTGAAATGTATAAAAGTTTGATATATAATACGTGAGTGAAATTTCACAGCTGTGCCGAATAATTAATGTCCGGTGTGAACTTAGATAGGAGTGACTAATATGCTTAAAATAGGTGATAAAGCCCCAAATTTTGAACTTCCCGACCAAAACGGAAATATCTGTCGTCTTAGTGATTTTGCAGGTAAAAGAGTTGTTTTATATTTTTACCCTAAGGATAATACCGCAGGCTGTTCTAAGCAGGCATGCGGTTACGGTGAACTTAATCCTCAGTTTGAAAAGAATAATGCAGTTGTTATAGGCATAAGCAAGGACAGTGTTGCATCACACAAACGCTTTGAGGAAAAGTACTCTTTGCCTTTTACTATACTCTCTGACACAGAGCTTTCCGCAATTCAGACATATGACGTTTGGCATGAGAAGAAAATGTGCGGAAAGGTCTACATGGGTGTTGTCAGAACAACTTACCTGATAGATGAGAACGGAATTATTGTTGATGCGAGTGATAAGGTTAAGGCAGCGGATGATGCCCGTCAAATGTTAGAAAAGCACTTTAGTATCAAAATTGAGTAACATATAATCCGATAGCTGCAATAGATATATTAGGGTGGCAATTCACAAAAATTAGAGTCATGGCGACAGATGAATTTAACAAATTCCGTTGCTTTGACTCTAATTTTATTTCCTATATTATACTTTCTGTGTCTGCTTGTTTTACTTGAGTATAATCTAATTATAAATCTCAGGTGTGAAGCTTATAATTTGTTCTCCAAAGTTAAAAGCAATACGCACCAATCGGTGATACTGTCGTTTGTAAATTGTATATGTATATTACAGTTTCTGAGTTTGAATATTAGTAAATATATAAATTGTTGCTTTTTAGCTTGTGCATTTTGTCGAATTATGGTATATTTATATGTGAAAATTGTCTTAAAGGAGCTTAAACTATGAGCTATGAAATAATTGCACTTGATATTGACGGTACTCTTACAACCTCTGAGAAAAAAATTACCGACCGAACAAAAACTGCACTTCTTAAGGCTCAGCAAAATGGCAAAAAAGTTATATTGGCTTCGGGCAGACATGACTTTGGTATTGTTCCTACGGCTAAGGAATTGCAGCTTGACAGGTTCGGCGGATATATAATGGCATTTAACGGGGGCAAGGTGGTAAATGCGGAAACGGGGGAGATACTATCATCGGTAAACTTTCCTAAGGAGTATATAAAGCCTGTTTGTGACTGTATAGGTGATGCAAATATTACAGCCATTACATATAAGAATAACACTATCATTGCGAGTAGCTGTGTAAATCAATATACTTATGTTGAGTCGAAAATACTAAATATGCCTATGAAAGTTGTCGATAATTTCAGTGAGTATGTAGATTTTGATATCAATAAAATTTTGTTGGCAGGTGAGCCGACCGAGATTGATAAGCTTCAGAATGTAATGCTTGAAAAGTTCAAGGGATATATTGATGTTTTTAAAAGCTGTCCTTTCTTTCTTGAAGTAATGCCCTTAGGAATAAATAAGGGTGCAAGCCTGTCGGTTCTGCTTAAAAAACTCGGTTATGAAAGGGAGCAGCTTATTGCTTGCGGTGACAGTTACAACGACATGACCATGATAGGCTATGCAGGTCTGGGGGTCTGCATGGAAAACGGTGAGGACGAGGTAAAGAAAATCTCAGATGTGATTGCTGATTCCAACGATGACGACGGTGTTGCAAAAATTGTGGAAAAGTACATGATGTGTTGATGCGTTTACGGTTGTTTATAAAAAACAATTGTATGATACGGAGTTGTGTATGGTTAAGAAAAAATCTTTAACGTTAACAATAGTGGCATTTATTTTGTATTTTTCTCAATCCCTTATTCGTGGAATTTTAATAGGGACGTTTAACTTAAATGGATTTCTTGCAGAATTATTTAGCATACTTTTGGTCTTATTAGTTATATTTGTTATGATATCCAAAAAAGAAAAATTATCATATTTTGGTATCCGTTTATGGGAATG
>CAMWIZ010000127.1 GCA_947174455.1 uncultured Clostridia bacterium
GTGTATTATATATTTTAGGGTACAAAAAGGCGGTAATACCGGTAAATTTTACAACAAACTACATTATTTTTCAACTTAATTTTCATTAAGCCCTTGCTTACAAGTGAATTGTATGTTAAAATATCCCTTGTGTAGGTGCAGTTTTATTCTGCAAAAATTTTGTTTTGATTTTCCTGCATAAAAATCAAATAATGTTAAAAAGTAAATCATAAAGCAAGTGCCGCTTTGTAAACAAAATTATAGCGGTGCTGCGATGAAAGGTTGTGAATTAGATGTCCAGAGCTGCGGGTATTTTGATGCCTATCACTTCTCTTCCCACCAATTACGGTATTGGCACCATTGGAAAGGAAGCTTATGATTTTGCCGACTTTTTAAAAGGTGCAGGTCAAAAGTACTGGCAAATACTCCCCGTTGGTCCTACCAGCTACGGAGATTCACCGTACCAGTCTTTCTCCACTTTCGCCGGAAATCCGTATCTTATTGATTTGGATATGCTCAGCGAAGAGGGCTTGCTGAAAAGCGATGAGTACAAGGCTCTTGATTGGGGCGACGATGACACAAAGGTTGATTATGCAAAAATTTATAACAACAGGTTTGGTGTTCTCAGGCTCGCATTTGAACGTTTTAAGGAAACCGATCAAAAGGACTTTAAAAAGTGGTGTACAAAAAACAAGAGCTGGCTTGACAACTACTCACTGTACATGGCCGTCAAGGGTCACTTTGACAATAAGGCATGGACAGAGTGGGAGGATGAGTCCATTCGTTTAAGAACTGACGCAGGTCTTAAAAAGTACAAAAGATCTTTAAGCAAAGAGGTTGCTTTCTGGAAATTTGTACAGTTTAAGTTTTATGAGCAGTGGGAGGCTTTCAGGGCATATGTAAATTCCTTGGGCATTCAGATTATTGGCGATATGCCAATCTATGTTGCCATGGACAGTGCCGACACTTGGGCTAATCCGGAAGTATTTTGGCTCACTGAAGAAAGACAGCCGGTCTGTGTTGCAGGCTGCCCGCCGGACTATTTTTCAGCTACAGGTCAGCTTTGGGGCAATCCGCTGTATGACTGGAAATATCTTGAGGAAACAGGCTATGAGTGGTGGTTCAAGCGTATTGACGCTGCAAGCAAGCTTTTTGACATCACCAGAATTGACCATTTCAGAGCCTTTGACAGCTACTACGCAATTCCTTTCCCTGCCGAGAATGCGGTAAACGGTTCTTGGATGGAGGGTCCCGGAATTAAGTTCTTTGAACAGATGAAAAAGAAGCTGGGCGATATTCCGATTATTGCCGAGGACTTAGGCACTATGACACCGGGAGTTATTCAACTTCTTAAGGATTCCGGATATCCGGGCATGAAGGTGCTTGAGTTTGCCTTTGATTCCGACGAAGAGAACGACTATTTACCGCACACATATACACCTAACAGTGTTGTATATACAGGTACACATGATAACGATACCCTTATCGGTTGGGCTGCAACAGCTCCCGAAAGCAGCGTGGGCTTTGCGAGAAGCTACTGCAAAATGCCGCCGGACGAGCCGTTCAACTGGGGAATCATCCGTACCGCTTACGAGAGCGTCAGCGATTACTGCCTAATCCAAATGCAGGACTTACTCGGTTTGGGCAGTGAAGCAAGAATGAATACCCCGTCTACTCTTGGCGGAAACTGGGAGTGGAGAATTACCAAAAGGAGTATTCCTGCTGATCTCGGTAAGAAAATCAGAACTCTAACAAAAACATACGGAAGGCTGGAGGATAAACCCGTGGAAAAGAAGAAAAGCACTATTTTGGAAAAGCTTGAATTGACAGCAAAAACTGACTACTGTAAGGAAATAGAGGAATTGTCTGCCGCTGAGCTTCATGAGTCACTCGGTAAAGCTATAATGGGCGAAATTGCAGACCGTTGGGCGGCTGCAAAGAACGTTCATGCAAATAATCGTCGTGCATACTATTTCTCAGCAGAGTTCCTTATGGGACGTATGATGTACAACAACCTTTTCTGTCTTGGCATTCTTGACGAAGTAAAATCAATGCTCAAAAAGAAGGGCATAGACATAAATGTATTTGAAGATATAGACGATGCAGCTCTCGGTAACGGCGGTTTGGGTCGTTTGGCAGCTTGCTTCCTCGACTCCGCTGCTACACAGGACGTTCCGCTTGACGGCTATGGAATCCGTTACAAGTACGGTCTGTTCAAACAGGGCATTGTTAACGGCTTCCAGGTAGAAACAGCTGACGATTGGCAGCGTTTCGGTGATCCTTGGTGCATTCGCAGAAATGATGACGCTGTACAGGTTAAGTTTGCTGATCAAACTGTTATTGCTGTTCCTTACGACATGGCAGTTATCGGCTACGGTACAGAGAACATCAACACACTCCGTCTGTGGGAGGCTGAGGCAGTAGAGAACTTTGACTTCCTTGCATTTAACAACTTTGACTATGCAGGCTCTGTAAAGGCTAAGAATGATGCTGAAGATATTACAAAGGTTCTTTATCCTAACGACAACAGACACGAAGGTAAGGTTCTCAGACTCAAGCAGCAGTACTTCTTCTGCTCCGCTTCCTTGCAGGATATTGTAAAGAGATATAAGAGCAAGTACGGCAACGACTACAGCAAGTTCTCTCAGCACGCAGCTATTCAGCTCAACGATACACATCCTGTAGTAGCTATTCCTGAGCTTATCCGTTTGCTCAAAGCTGACGGCTTGACATTTGAGCAGGCATTTGAGATTGCACAGAAGACATTTGCATATACAAACCACACAGTAATGTCTGAGGCTCTTGAGAAGTGGAACATCGACCTTATGAAGTCTGTTATCCCCGAGATTTACACTATCATTGAGAAGATTAACGAGAGATTGATAAACGATCTTTCCTCTAAGTGCAACATCAGCAATATGAAAATCATCGACGGCGGTGTTGTTCACATGGCAAGACTTGCTGTATACGCTTCCAGCTATACAAACGGTGTTGCTTGGATTCATACAGAGATTCTTAAAAATGACGTTCTTAACGATTGGTACAAGATTTACCCTGAGCGTTTCCAGAATAAGACAAACGGCATAACACAGCGTCGTTGGCTCGGTCTTTGCAACCCTGAGCTTTCTGAGCTTATCACAGAAAACATCGGTGACGGCTGGCTCAGAGATTTGTCAGAGCTAAAGAAGTTCGAGGAAAAAATTAATGCTAAGACAATCAAGCAGTTTAATAAAATTAAGCTTGAGAAGAAAAAGCAGCTTGCTGACTTCATTGAAAAGAGCGAGGGCATTAAGCTTGATCCTAACTTTATCTTTGATATTCAGGTTAAGCGTTTGCACGAGTACAAAAGACAGCTTCTCAACGCATTCTCTATCATGAGCATTTACTTCAAGCTGAAGAACGGTGAGCTTCCAAACTGGCAGCCAACAGCGTTTATCTTCGGCGCTAAGGCTGCTCCGGGATATGCAAGAGCAAAAGCTATCATTAAGTATATCAACGAAATTGCAAATCTTGTAAACAACGATCCTGATGTATGTGACAAGATTAAGGTTGTATTTGTACACAACTACAACGTTTCATACGCTGAGAAGATTGTTACTGCCGCAGATTTCTCCGAGCAGATTTCCACAGCAGGTACAGAGGCTTCCGGTACAGGCAACATGAAGTTCATGCTCAACGGTGCAGTTACACTTGGCACATATGACGGTGCTAACGTTGAGATTGCACAGGAGGCAGGCGAAGAGAACGAGTATATCTTCGGTGCAAGAGTTGAGGAGATTGACAAGCTTAAGGCTGAAAATTCATACAATGCAAGAGCAATCTATGACAGCAATCCGGAAATCAAGAAGGTTATCGACACACTTGTAAACGGTACTTTCAGGGACGGTGCTAACCATAGCGGTGAAGGCAGCTTTGCAGAGCTTCACAACTCACTCATTAACGGTGCATCATGGCACGCACCTGACCATTACTTCATTCTTCTTGACCTTCCGTCATATGTTGATGCAAAGATTAAGGCTAACGCAGATTATGCTAACCGTGAAGAATTTGGTAAGAAATGCCTCATCAACACAGCTAATGCAGGTAAGTTCAGCTCTGACAGAACTATCCTCCAGTACGCTAAGGAACTCTGGAAAGTTAAGGACTAATCCTATTTTCCAATCTGATACAGCAATAGTGTTAGGCACGTTGTTGTCTTAAAACAAATAAAACTGCCGCCTTTGGTCGAAAATTTGACCGAAGGCGGTTTTTCATACTCCACAGGTTGACTTTACAAACAAAACACTCTATAATGTTAAGGGCTTTACCCGTAAATTCACCAAAGGCTCTGCCCGGGATTCTGCAAGCCTTTAAAAAGGCCTGACCCAAACTATAC
>CAMWIZ010000128.1 GCA_947174455.1 uncultured Clostridia bacterium
AATTATAACAAAACAAATCATAATTTACAGGGAGGAACATCACGATGAGAGCAAAAAAATTGTTGACTGTTGCCATTGCAGCAGCACTGCTTACATCAACCCTTGCTTCAGTTGGCAGCTTAGCTGCTTCTGCAGCAGAGGTACCCGAATCCATAGCCGATTACGCTACTTACAGCGGCAGTGATTTGGGTTCAAACTATACAAAGGACTCAACTACATTTAAGCTTTGGGCACCTACGTCAGAAAATGTTAAGGTTAATTTGTACGCTACAGGCAGTGACGACGAGGAGGGTGCAGGTGCTATAGGCACTCATCCAATGACATTCGATGCATCAACAGGTGTATGGAGCGTAACCGTTGATGGAGATCTTGCAGGGGTGTATTATACATACACGGTTTGCAATGAGCTTAATCCTAACGGTGTAGAGGTGTGTGACATCTATGCAAAGGCAGCAGGTGTTAACGGCAACCGTGCCATGGTAGTTGACTTGGCTTCAACTAACCCGGCAGGCTGGGAGAATGACAGCTTTGCAAGAGTGGAAGAGGCTACAGACGCTACTGTTTGGGAGGTTCACATTAAGGACTTTTCCTACGACCCAGAATCAGGTGTAAGTGAGGCTAACCGTGGTAAGTATATGGCATTTACCGAGCTTCAGACTACGCTTAATAATGCGGGTGATGTTAAAACCTGCATGAACTACCTAAAGGATTTGGGTATTAACTATGTTCAGATTAACCCTATGTATGATTTTGGTTCTGTTGATGAAACAGGCGACGATACACAGTTTAACTGGGGTTATGATCCAAAGAACTACAACGTTCCTGAGGGTTCTTACTCATCAAACCCTTATGACGGTAACGTAAGAATTAACGAAATGAAGCAAATGATACAGGCTCTGCACGAGAATGGTATCGGTGTAATCATGGACGTTGTTTACAACCACACATATGCAAGTGAGGACTCTTGGTTCAATCTAACAGTTCCGGACTACTACTATAGACAAAATGACGCAGGTGTTTGGTCAAACGGCTCAGGCTGCGGTAATGATACGGCGTCAGAGCGTGAGATGTTTAAAAACTTTATGGTTGATTCCGTGAAGTACTGGGCAACTGAGTACCACCTTGACGGCTTCCGTTTTGACCTTATGGGTCTGCATGATGTTGATACAATGAATGCTGTCCGTGAAGCTCTTGACGAAATTGACACAAGAATTATCACATACGGTGAGGGCTGGACAATGGGCTCTACTACCGACAAGGAGAACTGGGCAGGAAACAGCACATCTCTTTGTACTCAGGCTAAGGCAATGAGAGTTAACGAGAGAATCGGCTTCTTTAATGATGATGCCCGTGACGGTATTAAGGGTAAGGCTTTTGATGACCTTGTTTCCACAGGCTATGCATCAGGTGCAATAGGCGGTGCAGATAACCTTTACAAGAGCATTATCGGTCACTATAATACCTCTAACTGGAAAACAAGGAATGCAGGCCAGAATATCATGTATTCCTGCTGCCACGACAACCAAACACTTTATGACAGACTCGTTGCTTCTATCTACGGTCTTGACGCTGAGTATGGCAACAGATACGATGACCTTGTTTCCATGAACAAGCTTAGTGCAGCTATTGTTATGACTTCTCAGGGTGTTCCGTTTATGCTTGCAGGTGAGGAGTTCAGCAGAACAAAGTACGGCGACCACAACAGCTACAGATCATCACCTGATATCAATATGCTTGACTGGTCAAGAGTAGAGGAATATGCTGACGTTGTTTCCTACTATAAGGGCTTGATAGATATAAGAAATAACTTTGCGGCTTTCTCCGATTATACTCACGACACCGGTAAGGCTATGGTTAGACTTGATACTCCGAAGGGCGTTATCGGCTATGACATTGCTAACCTCGCAGATGCAGGCAATCAGTGGAGCAATGCAAGGGTTTACTTCAACGGTAGCCTGACAGAGTCATATGATGTTGAGCTTCCGGAGGGTGCTTCGGGTATCTTCGGCGATATTGACGGGGACGGACAGGTTACAGTTGGCGACGCTATAGCAATTTTGAGAGTTTCTTCCGGTTTAGATACATTTACAGACAGACAGAAATATCTTGCCGATATGGATAATAACGGATTTATTACAGTTGGTGATGCTATAGCTGCTCTCAGAGTAGACGCTAAGCTAGATGAAGCAAGAACAGCAGACGGCTCTGCTGAGTGGGTTGTTGTTGCAAATGATCAAACAGCAGGCTTGTCCGCAATCGAAACAGTAAGCGGCAAGGCAACGCTGAAGCCAAACTCCGCACTTATCCTTGTTCCAAAGGACACATTTAGTGCAGCTAACCTCCAGGAAGAAGAGGACAGCTATGTTGTTGTTAACCATGTTGACAGAGCAACAGGCGAGGTTCTTGCACAAAATACAATAAAGGGTGTAGAGGGTCAGAAGTATTCAACTCAGATGGCTAAGTCACTGCTTGTCGAGTACGATTATAACTCTTGCTCTGATAATGTAAGCGGTACAATGACTAAGGGTACTACAAATGTTTACTATTACTATGACCTCTTCGAGGGCGGTATCGGTACTTTGACAGTAAGATATGTTGACGAGAGCGGCAAGGATCTTGAGGAGCCTACAGTTACAACTGCAAGAGGCGGTACAGAGTATAGCGTTCAGCCTAAGCCATTTGCTTGGATGACACTGGACGAAACTCAGCTTCCTACCAATACAACAGGAACTTACAACAAGAACGGTACTGAGGTTGTATTCCACTACAAGACCTTGGAGCAGGGCGTAACATCTACAATTCATGTAAAGGTTAACGATGCGTCCTTTACACCTAACATTTATGTTTGGGATTCAAAGGGCACAATGTCTAATGCTTGGCCGGGTACAAAGATGGCAGACTCTGACGGTGACGGTTGGCTTGACTTTACATTTGAGAACGGCACAGTATATAACTGGATTCTCAACGACGGTTCTTCGCAGACCGCTGATATGGTTAACTATTCCGGAGACCTTTGGATTATTGCAGAAGGTTCTGTAACAAACTTGATACTTTTAGATAAGGAAGCTTAATTTGGTTGAAACCCCACGGTGTGTAAAAAACACCTGCCTTATTTAAATATACTTGCTGCGGCAGTGCGGTTAATTCGTACCGCCGCAGCAGTATAAATTGTTTTGTATGATGGCTGCCTTTTGAACACATCATACAGCCTTTTTATTGCTTAGTGAAATGAAACTTATAATATTTTAACATTAAAAGAATCAAATAGAACTGCGGTTCACAGTTTGAATTAGTCATTTATGCATTTTGCAAATGTTGTAACGGTTTACTGCGTAAAGGTTCTTTATCAAAATTTAAAAACAAAAAACAGAGTAAGGCTTTGAGCGTGTGCAATGCACAAAGTGTCCGCTGAACGGGGAGTTGTCGGCGGAACGAAACGGAGAGGATTTTAAGCAAACCCTTTTCCTTGCGGTTCAATGCCTGCATCCCGCTGTTACACTGTAGAGTTAAGGCGGAGTGCGTGTGTGCTTCGTCGTTTTTTATTTTATAAGAGATTGGCATTATAAAGTATAAGAATTTCTATTGTGTAGCAACGACTTTATTAATTTTAAAGGAGTTGTCTATAAATGTCAGAAAGAGTAAATGAAAAGAAAAGAAGTGTATTTATTGGAGGTTTGAAGAAGTTTTCGGAATCTTCAAGGGAAATGTCTAAGCCGCTTAATTTGGCAATAACCGCGATGATGCTTGCACTCAGCGTTGTTTTGGGGTATTTGTCCAATATGTCAATACCTTTTTTGGGTACAAATACAATAAAAATCGGGTTCGATGTTTTTCCGATTATCATAATAGCCGTAATGTTTGGACCTGTACCTGCCGGCATTGCGGGGGGACTTCGTGACATTATCGGGTATTTGCTTGCTCCAATGGGGGCGTATATCCCCGGCTTTACCATAAGCTACATACTCATTGGCATGATTTACGGTGTAGCTTTTTATAAAGAAAAAATGACTTTAAAACGAATTATAGTTACAGAGTTAATAGTGACTGTTTTTATAAATCTGTTTTTGGGTGTGTTGTGGTTCAGGGTGTTCTACGGTATGCCGATTGACAAGGCCTTTAAGATAAGAGGTCTTAAGGAGATTGTGGATGTTCCGTTCAGCATAATTGTAACATATTTTGGATACAAGCTGCTTCATAAGGTCCCTGAGTTCAGACGGGCAAACAAAAAGAATGCTTAAGGGTTTACCCTAACGTTTTGCGAGTACCAAAAGATTCGAGAACAATTTTCACGGCAGATATCATAATCATCGCAAATATGCTTTTGCTGAATTAAGAAT
>CAMWIZ010000129.1 GCA_947174455.1 uncultured Clostridia bacterium
CGCCGCAACCGCCTGTCTGTGTGCTTTTCTTCAAATCACGAGTCTGAATTGTCTGAATTCTTTTCATAAACGGACTACCTCCTTTAAAATTTCACATCTAAAGTCTAACATATTTTGTATTCTTTGTCAATAAGCGACGTGAGTTTTTAGCAGACCTTTAACCGCCTATTTCGCATACCGACAGTATTTTTACTTGACCAAAACCGCAGAGTGATATATTATTATTGTAAAGTCACTTCGTAAAAAATATAAGGAATATAAGGAATATGGAAAATATTGATTTGAAAATGAATAAACATTATCATGCACTTGAGCTTGACAAAATTCTCACAAAGCTTGCTGACATAACTTCATGCGAGGACGCAAAGGCTCTTGCCCTTGACATAAAGCCTGCATACAGCCTTGACGAGGTAACACGACTGCTAAAGGATACCGACGATGCACACATGCTGTCGGGGCGTTTCGGAAGTCCTGCATTTGGTGGGCTTACAAACATTACAAACTCCCTGCGTCGTGCAGAAGCAGGTGCTTCCCTTACTGCAAGCGAGCTGCTGCGTGTTGCTCAGGTTCTGCACGTTATACGAACTCTTAAAGAATGGAGAAAAAAATCCTCCGCCGCTGCAAGTATACTCGACACACGCTTTGACGTGCTTATGCCGAGCAGATATATAGAGGAAAAGATAACTTCTTCTATTCTCAGCGAGGACGAAATTGCTGACAATGCCTCTGCCGAACTTGCGGCAATCAGACGAAAAATTCGCATATGCTCATCAAAAGCAAGAGATCAGCTTGATAAGATGATTCGCAGCAGTGTCATGCAGAAATATTTGCAGGACAGTATAGTTACCATGCGTGGCGGACGTTTTGTAATTCCCGTTAAAGCTGAGTGCCGTGGCAACGTGCCGGGACTGGTGCATGACACAAGCGGAAGTGGTGCAACAGTTTTTGTTGAGCCTATGGCAGTAGTTGACGCCAACAATGAAATTAAAGTACTGGAGTCCAAGGAGCAGGACGAAATCGCACGCATCCTGTACAATCTCACCTGTGAGGTTGGAACAAATGCCGAGGCGATTATCAAAAGCTATAACACGGCGGTGGAACTTAACGTAATTTTTGCAAAGGCGGAGCTTGCATACAAAATGAAAGCAAGCATGCCTGTTATGAACGACAAAGGCATAATAGACCTTGTAAAAGCACGCCACCCGCTTATAGATAAGGATAAGGTTGTTGCAACAAACGTTTCCCTTGGAATTGACTTTGACACGCTTATCATCACAGGACCGAACACAGGCGGTAAGACGGTTTCCCTAAAGCTTATAGGTCTGCTTACACTAATGGCAATGTGCGGTATGATGATACCTGCCGCAGACAACAGCCGCCTTAGTGTATTTGACCATGTGTTTGCGGATATCGGCGATGAGCAGAGTATTGAACAGTCGCTGTCTACATTTTCGGCACATATCACAAACACCATTGATATTCTGAAAACTGCAAATAACCGCTCTTTGGTGCTTCTTGATGAGCTTGGTGCAGGTACTGACCCCGTTGAGGGAGCGGCACTTGCCATTGCAATTTTACAGGATTTCCGCTCCAAAGGGGCAAAAATTGCATCAACAACCCACTATGCAGAGCTTAAAGCCTTTGCCTTGCAAACAAAAGGTGTTGAAAACGGAAGCTGCGAGTTTGACGTTGCAACACTTCGCCCAACATACAAGCTGTTGATAGGTGTACCGGGTCGCTCCAACGCATTTGCCATTTCACGCAGGCTCGGAATGGACGCTGAGCTTGTTGAAAAGGCACAGCAGCTTGTTTCTGCTGAAAGCCGAGAATTTGAAAACGTAGTGTCTGCACTTGAAAAGCAACAGCAAGGACTGGACCGCAGGCTAAAAGAGGTGGAAATCGCCGAGCAAAAGGCACGAAAAGCACAGAAAAAGGCTGAGCAGGAGCTTGAAGAGATGCGTAAGCAAGCACAGTTTGAGATAGAAAGGGCACGTCAGCAGGCACAGGAGCTTACTTCAAAAACAAGAGCACAAGCATACGCATTGCTTGATGAAATAGAGGCAATGAAAAAGAAAAATGATGCCTCTGCCGAGGAGAAGTCACAGCTACGCAATTCTATAAAGAATCTGGAAAAAACAGCAGACCCAGTTGCAAAGAAAGCAAACGACGGCTACACACTGCCAAGAAAGCTAAAGGTTGGCGACGATGTTCTGATATTTGACATTGATAAAAACGCAACCGTTCTCGCCCTCCCTGATAATTCGGGCAAGGTGCTTGTACAGGCAGGCATTATTAAAACGAGAGTTGACATTTCAAATTTACGACTGCTTAACAAACAGAAGAAGCAGCAGGTACACACTTCAGGCAGACGCACAGTAAACCGCAGCAATGTTGACGTTAAGGCAATTACTGAGGTTGATTTGCGGGGAATGACCGCCATGGAAGCCATTATGGAGCTTGAAAGTGCAATAGACTCCGCTATTATGCAGAACATGAACCAAATTACAATAATTCACGGAAAGGGTACAGGTGTGCTTAGAACCGAGGTTCACAAGTTCCTGAAAACCTGCAAGGCTATAAAAAGCTACCGCCTTGGCGTTTACGGTGAAGGTGAGGCAGGTGTAACCATCGCCGAGCTAAAGTAATAATAATTTTGAGGGTGTTGCCCTTAAAGACGTTATTTATCAAGGTCGCTGTCCCTGAACCTGCCAAAGGCTCTGCTTTTGGATTCTGCAAGCCTTTAAAAAGGCTTGACCCAAACTTTACAAGGGGATTTTTGATGATATTATTTGCCCTTTTGGCAATTTTTTGGGGAAACACAAATACTTTTCAAAACGGCAGCACAATATTTAACTGCCGTATAATTTAGGAGAATACATTTATGAAAAAAAAGCTTATCATTTTTCTGATAATACTTTTAGTCATAGTGCTGTCACTTTTAATAATGCTTGGTTTGGCTTTTCAGGATGACAACACTGACAAATACAACACACCGCCGTCAGATGAATTTCTGCAGACCGCCGGTCTGACAGCAATTCAAAACAACGAACTGTATGTAAGTGAAGCCGAGTTGAACGGATTTATCGCTTACAGCATACAGCAATCCAAAAGTCTTGGTTTGCAGCAGTCCGATATCAAGCTTAATGCAGGGTATGTGGAAATAAACAAAACAACTCCAAGCCGAATTTACCTGCAAATCGACTTCAAGGGCAAGTATTTGGGACTTTCCGCAGACCTTAACACATCGGTTTCAGCAGAAAATCAGACAATAGTTTTTACCCTTGAAAACTGCAAAATAGGCAGACTTCCGATACCAAATTCCGCAGTTGAGAAAATCATGTCACGCATTCCTATAGCATCGCTAAATCAATTTTTAAGCATAGACGGCAGAAGCGTCACTCTGCCAATGAACTACTCCTATGAAATCACCCAAATCGGAGTATCTGTCGACATTCAGATAATGGATGTACAGGTAAACGACGGAAGCTTTTACATAAAAACAAACCCCATTGCACAGGATTTCCTAAACAGCATAAAAGATGCACTTGCAGGAACGTTGGGCGAAAAGGTTAACGAATTTGCACAGGGTGCAAAGGACATTATCAGTAATTGGCTTGACAATATAAACGAATAACGCTTAACCCTCACTAATCACAACACCCCATAGGTCAAAATTTATAGACCTATGGGGTGTTTGTTATAAATTAAAGAAATTTATAGCCTGCGTCAAAATTTGTTGAATAGAAAAGCTTGCAGCAGTTTTAATTATGCCCTTACAGTACTTTTTCCGTTTGTTTTTTCGGCTGTTTTTGTCTGATTCCTGTTTTGCTCTGCAAGTTCTTTGTTAAGACTCTCCCTTGCAACCGCAAGCATAAGCTTTATGCGGTTTTCCTGATTAACCCTCGGTGCTCCGGGGTCATAATCAATAGCAACAATGTTTGCTCTGTCATCAACACTCTTAATTTTTCTTATCATGCCCTTACCGTTTATGTGGTTAGGCAGACAGCCAAACGGCTGTGCACATACAATATTGCCATAACCCTGTTCTGTAAGCTCCAGCATCTCTGCGGTGAGCAGCCATCCCTCGCCCATCTTACTGCCGTAACCTATAACTCCCTTAACAAGTGATTTTGTATGCTCATACGATGACGGTGGGACAAAACCGTACTTACCAACTGTTTCTATAAGTATTGTTTCCACCTTTGTAAGATACATTTTCAGTGCATTTATAACCTTATATTTCAGCGTACTTCCGCCGTAAAGCTTAATATCCTCAAGTCTGTTGTCAACCTTAAACAGTATAAATCCCATTATGCCGGGCAGGTTAAC
>CAMWIZ010000130.1 GCA_947174455.1 uncultured Clostridia bacterium
TCAGGGCAAATGATTTTTAACGCAGGAGATAAAATCAGTCAAATGGGAATAGTTCTGTCGGGTCGTGTGTATATGGAAAGCAACGATGTAACGGGCAACAAATCCATTATTCGTGAACTTGTTGTCGGCGATATTCTCGGCGACCTGTACGCTTTGTCCCGTGACGGCAGACTTATTTTTGACGCCGTTGCACATGAGGAATCAGAAATGCTTTTTGTAAATGTAGAAAAGGTAATGACTCCATGTGCAAAAGCCTGCAAACGTCACCTAACCACAATGAAAAACCTGTTAACAGAGCTTGCAGGCAAAGCATGTAACCTTGACCGAAAATTGTGCCACATGAGTATGCGTACCACCAGAGAAAAGCTTATGTCCTATCTTTCGGAGGAGGCCAGACGGCAGCATTCCGCCTGTGTAAAAATTCCGTTTAACCGACAGGAGCTTGCAGACTATCTATGTGTTGAACGAAGTGCCATGAGCAAGGAGCTTCGCAGAATGAAGGATGACGGACTGATAAGCTTTGAGGGCAGCGTATTCCGTATAAACACAAAGTATTAAGTAACGGTGGCAGGCTGCGGTAGATGACCAAAATTTTACATTGCTCAGCATTACAACAAGATATGAAAATTTCTGTGTATTTTTTAAATTCACTCATATATAGTCAAAAGCTTTAATACAAAATCCGTTTATACTATTCAGTATTTGTACCAAATGCCAAATTTTATTTTGCCTTGCCGAATTTCATTGAAAACAGGCACTTAATGTGATATAATTATGCGGTTAAAATATTAGTAAAAGAGGTAGAAATCGTGGGTACAAGAGAAAACCTTAGAAATATTGCCATTATCGCACACGTTGACCATGGAAAGACAACACTTGTCGATCAGCTTTTGCTTCAAAGCGGAACTTTCAGAGCAAATGAGTCCGTGGCAGAACGTGTTATGGACAGCAACGACCTTGAAAGGGAAAGAGGTATAACAATTCTTTCTAAAAATACCTCTGTAATGTACAAGAATACAAAAATCAACATAGTTGACACTCCCGGCCACGCTGACTTTGGCGGAGAAGTTGAACGTATTCTTATGACGGTTGACGGTGTTCTGCTGCTCGTAGATGCCTTTGAGGGTTGTATGCCGCAGACAAGATTTGTTTTGAAAAAGGCACTCGGCTTGGGCAAAAAGCCGCTTGTTGTTGTAAACAAAATTGACCGCCCCGGTGCAAGACCCGAAGAGGTTGTGGACGAAGTGCTTGACCTTTTCATTGAGCTTGGTGCAGATGATGATCAGCTTGAGTTCCCCGTAGTTTACGCTTCCGGCAGGGACGGCTACGCATCTCTTGATCCCAATGACCCCGGCACTGATATGAAGCCCTTGTTTGAGAAAATTCTTGAAGAAATTCCCGCACCGCAGGGTGACCTTGACGGTCCTTTGCAGCTTCTTTTCTCCAACATTGACTACGATGATTACGTTGGCAGAATCGGCATCGGCAGAGTTGAACGTGGCAGTCTGAAGGTTGGCCAGCAGGTAGTTTTGTGCCAAAATGACGGCTCTGTAAGAAACGCAAAGATAACAAAGCTTTATCAGTTTGAGGGGCTTAAAAGAGTGGAAGCCGAGTCCGCCGCACTGGGTGACATAGTGGCGGTAAGCGGTATTACCGACCTTAATATAGGCGAAACAGCCTGTGCCGTTGACTGCGTGGAGCCGCTGCCGTTTGTAAAGATAGACGAGCCTACCGTTTCCATGATGTTCCTTGTCAACAACAGCCCGTTTGCAGGTAAAGAAGGTAAATTCGTAACTTCAAGAAACCTCCGTGACAGACTTTTCAAGGAGGTTGAAACAAACGTAGCTATGAGAGTTGAGGAAACCGACTCAGCAGATACATTCAGAGTTTCAGGCCGTGGTGAGCTTCACCTCTCTGTACTTATTGAGCAAATGCGTCGTCAAGGCTATGAGTTCCAGGTTTCCAGACCTACTGTAATTATGAAAAAAGTCGGCGATGTTTTGTGTGAACCTATTGAGTATTTAATTATTGAAGTTCCCGACAACTATGTGGGTGCTGTTATGGAAAAGCTCGGTTCACGTAAAGCTGAGCTTGTAAACATGGGCAGCCGTGAAAGCGGTACAACCCACATTGAATTCAAAATTCCCGCAAGAGGTCTTATGGGTTACCGTTCCGAGTTTCTGACAGACACAAACGGCAACGGCATCATGAACCATGTCTTTGACAGCTACGAGCCGTACAAGGGCGACATTATTTCACGCAGACAGGGTTCGCTGATTGCACACGAAACAGGCGACTCAACAGGATACGGTCTGTTTGCCGCTCAGGAAAGAGGACGTCTGTTCATCGGACCGGGCGTTCCTGTATATGAGGGCATGGTTGTCGGTGCAAGTCCGAAAAGTGAGGATATAACCGTTAACGTATGCAAAAAAAAGCACATCACAAACACACGTGCATCGGGTTCTGACGAAGCACTGAAGCTTACACCGCCCACTACCATGAGCCTTGACCAAAGCTTGGAGTTTATTGCAGAGGACGAGCTTGTAGAGGTAACCCCCAAAAGCATAAGAATCAGAAAAACTATTCTCAGCAAAGAGCAGAGAATGAAAAAGCAATTCAGGAAATAATTTACTACTAAAGTGAGATGAAACTATGAACTTTGTGGTGCTGGATTTAGAGTGGAACAGCTCTTACAGTAAAAGAAAAAAAGGCTTTATGAGCGAAATTATAGAATTTGGTGCTGTTAAGTTCAATGATAATTTCGAAGTTGTTGACACGTTCACCATGCTTATAACTCCGCAGGTTTCAAAGAAGCTTTCGGGTAAGGTTCGGGAGCTTACAAACATAAGCAACGAGGAGCTTGCCGCCGGTGGCTTCACCTTTACGCACGCTATGAGCAAATTCAAAAAATTCCTCGGACGTGATATGCTCATGACATGGGGTACGTGCGACATTCTCGCACTTATGGAAAATACTGAATACTTTGAAAAGACGAACAGGATTGATTACATAAAATCATACTGTGATTTACAGTACTATTGTGCTGCTATGCTCGGAGTTTACAACTCAGGTCAGCAGCTTGGACTAACATCTGCGGCACAGCTTTTAAAGCTTGATATGTCAGAGCTTGTTCAGCACAGAGCCTTGCAGGACAGTATGCTTTCCATGAGAATATTTGAACGGCTGTATAAACCAAACAGGTTTAAGGACTATGTAGTATCCCCCGCTGACTTGTATTACAGACTTACTTTTAAGTCGTATTATCTTACCGACATTGATGACCCGCTTGTAAACAAGAACGAGTTTAACATAGCCTGTGACAAATGCGGAAAACGTACCGATGTCATCTCTGACTGGACAGTTAGGAATAAGAGCTTCTGCTCAGTTCTGTACTGCAAGGACTGCAACCAAAAGCTGAACGCAAAAATAAAGTTCAAAATCAACTATGACGGTATGTCCATCAAGAAAAAGATACTGCCGTATATAGAACCTGAAAAGCTTGATGATACCCACCGCAATGCAAACACTGATGTAAAATAGGATGCTGGAGAATCACGGAATATGAATAAGCAATACAAAAATATTATTTGGGATTATAACGGCACTATTGTTGACGATGCGGCACTTGCCGTCAAAGCTGAGAACATGGTGCTTGAAACCTATGGCAAGCCGCCCATTACTCTTGACTTCTACCTAAAAGAATGTGAAATGCCGATACTCAACTTTTACAATAAGATTTTTGATATGAACAGCTTTGACTTTACCGAAATTTCTCAGCGTTTTATAAAGTATTATGAGCATCTCTCCCACGATGCAAAAGTCTTCCCCGAGGTTAAGGAAATGATATGCAGCCTTAGTCAAAAGGGATATAATCAAGCCGTTATTTCAGGTTTTGAAAGTGAAATGCTAAAAAAGAGTTTACATCACTTCGGACTTTCCGACTACTTCTCTTTCATGTCCGGTTCAGATGACATAAGCTGTAAAAGCAAGAGCGAGCGTGCTGCTCTCGTCTTAAAAAAGTACGGACTAAAACCGTCTGAAACACTTTTCATAGGCGATATGTACCATGACCTTGAAACAGCCGCCCATGTCGGAGCGGACTGTATACTCATATCAAAGGGACACCAAGGGCATGACGTTCTTTCCACCTACGATGTAAGAGTGTTGAAAAGTGCGGCAGAGTTGAAAGAAATACTGCTTCTTTAAGGTTGTTATGTAATTTTAAAATTTTTTCATTTATAATACAATCAAATAATTATCAATATAAAAAAACGACACAGTTATAAAATGTGAAATGCTCCCCTTTTGTTAGACAATGAGGTATAATA
>CAMWIZ010000131.1 GCA_947174455.1 uncultured Clostridia bacterium
CCCCTCCTAAGATATAAAACATTATGTGCTTTATTCAAAATATCCTCGTTAATATCTTAGCTATAAAAATCATAAGCACATGAAAATCCTTAATAAACCCACACGGCCTCTAAGATTCACACAGAAATGCCTTACATACATTTAACACTTTCTTTTACAAAAGCCCTTGCCTTTTTGTCGGCCTCAAGGACATCTGCAAGTGAAGATACAACTTTAGAATCGTCGTTTTCCATCGCTGACCATACAAGTTCACCAATGTCAAGGAAACTAATTTTCCCGTCAAGGAACATTTTTACAGCTTCCTCATTTGCACCGTTCGCCGCAGCAGGTGCAGTACCGCCGAGTGCTATTGCCCTTTTACAGGCACGCAGGCACTTAAAGGTGTCATAGTCAGGCTCATAAAAGCTTAGCGTGCATAGCTTTGTTAAATCAAGCTGCTTAACATCTGACGGCACACGTTCGGGATACGTCAATGCGTATTGAATAGGAATTTTCATATCGGGAACGCCCATTTGTGCGATAACAGAATTATCTACGTATTCTATCATCGAATGCACTATACTTTCCCTGTGAACAACCACGTCAATCATTTCTACAGGAACATCAAAAAGCCATTTTGCCTCAATGATTTCCAATCCTTTGTTCATCATACTGGCTGAATCAATCGTGATTTTCGCACCCATGCTCCAATTCGGATGATTTAAAGCCTGTTCGACGGTAACGTCTTTCAAGCTTTCACTGCTTCTACCGAAGAACGGACCGCCTGAAGCCGTAAGGATGAGTCTTTTTACGGCTTTTTTACACGGTGAGCCTTGCAGACATTGAAAAATTGCAGAATGCTCACTGTCAACGGGATAAATATTGACGCCGTTTTCCTTTGCGGCTCTCATAACTAAACTGCCGCCGGCAACAAGAGTTTCCTTATTGGCGAGTGCGATATTTTTTTTAGCGGAGATTGCCTCTAAAGTCGGCTTTAATCCAACCATGCCGACAACGGAGTTAAGCACTGTGTCAGCACTTTTAAGAACTGCCGCTTCGCACAAACCATCCATTCCGTATGATACCCTTACGTTAGTGTCGGCAAGAGCAAGCTTTAATTCTCTTGCCTTTTGCTCAGTACCCATTACAACAAGCTCAGGATTAAACTTTCTTGCCTGCTGTTCCAGCAGACCCACGTTGCTGTTAGCTGTAAGAGCCTTGACATTATAACCCATTAACTCGGCGACATCTAGTGCCTGTGTGCCGATTGAACCTGTTGAACCTAATACAGATATATTTTTAGTCATATTACCACCACATATTACATAGCTGAAAGTGGAAAAAACGAGAACACCGTGTTAAAGAAGAGCAGCAGCGGTGCAGAAAATATAACGCTGTCAAAACGGTCAAGCATACCGCCATGCCCCGGCATTAGATCTCCGAAATCCTTAATTCCACTGTTTCTTTTGATGAGTGAAAAGCTAAGATCTCCAACTATAGAGATAAGCGAACCTGCCAAACCATACAGAGCAAGGGGAAGCAGTGACACTTGTACAGTCGGATTGTCTGCAAATACGAAGGTGTTAAACACAACGCCAACCAAAAGTGACAGAACCGCACCCAGTACTACACCCGCAACAGCACCCTCTACAGTCTTTTTGGGACTTATTTTCGGGCATAGCTTTCTTTTTCCGAAAAGACTGCCGCCAAAATACGCACCGCCGTCAGCAAGCCACGGTGTAGAAAGTGCCGTTACAACATAAAACAGCCCCATTTTAGCATTTTCACAGCTGTCAAACATATACACAACAGTCCAAAGACCAAACGTACACATAAATGTTACGACAACTGCATATGCCAAATCAGAGAAAGGCATTTTTTCATTATCAAATATCATTGCAAGAAAAATTGCAACAAAAAACAGGTAAATGAAAAACGGCATCATGTACATTGAAATGTTATAAAACAAGCTTGCAGCTACCGCAAACAATATGCAGGGAACAGATATACCGTACTTTTTGTGGATTTTCTTCGCGGATAACCCCTCACAAACACAAAAAACCGTTATGACCGTTAGGCTGAGTCGAACAACTATCGGAAATTTTGCTCCCAAAAAAAGCAACACAAGTGCAACCGCTATACCAACGGCAGCCGTTATAATTCTTTCTTTCATATTATTTACACCCCACCAAACCTGCGGTTGCGTTTGGAGTATTCAAACAACGCTCTATTCAAATGCTCCTGTGTATAATCAGGCCACAGAACATCATCAATGTAATACTCCGCATACGCCGACTGCCACAAAAGGAAATTAGAAGTCCTGTACTCACCGCTCGGTCGTATAATAAAATCAGGATCAGGCTGGTTCGCTGTATATAGATTATCGGAAATCAGCTTTTCATTTATACTGTCCACGGAAAGCTTTCCGTCAAGAATTTGCTGAGATATTTTCTTAACAGCATTTACTATTTCGGCTCTTCCGCCGTAATTCATTGCAAGGTTAAGCACCATGCCGTCACGCTGCGAAGAAAGCTCCTCGTTCTCTTTCATCAAGTCGGCAAGCTCCTTCGGAAATGCACTTATATCACCCAAAAATTTTAGGACTATGGTGTCGTTTCGAAAATCCCTCAATGCCTCTGTCAAATAATCTTTGAAATACTTCATAAGCATATCGACTTCTTCCTTGGGCCTTGACCAGTTTTCGGTCGAGAAAGCATACAGCGTCAGATACTTTATGCCGATATCACTGCAATATCGGCTTATTTTTCTAAAGGTCTGTCCCCCTGCTTTGTGACCAAAGCTGCGGGGCATTCCACGCCTTTTCGCCCATCTGCCGTTGCCATCCATAATAATGCCCAAGTGTGTAGGCAAATTCAGCTTTGAGATATCTATATATTCTTCACTATTATTGTTATTAGAAAAAATCCCCATCAGCATTCGTCCTTTGTCAAATAGACATAATTTCCTTCTGCTTGCTCTCTGCGAGTGCCTCTATATTCTTAATAAACTTATCGGTCAAATCCTGAACCTTTTTCTCGGCATCCTTCAAATCGTCCTCGGTAATTTCACCGTTCTTCTTCATTTTCTTGAAATCCTCGATTGTATCACGGCGGATGTTGCGGATATGAACCTTTTTATCTTCTGCCATCTTAGAAATATCCTTAACAATCTCTTTACGTCTGTCCTCTGTAAGCGGAGGGAAAACAAGTCTGATAGTCTTACCGTCATTCTGAGGATTTATGCCGATGTCGGAGGACTGAATAGCTCTCTCAATCCCTTTTAAAACACTTGCGTCCCACGGCTGAATTGTAAGGGTTCTCGCTTCTGTTACAGATACAGCAGCAAGTGCATTAATGGCTGTGGGTGCTCCGTAATAATCAACTGTTATTCTGTCAAGGATATTCGGGTTTGCACGTCCTGCCCTAATCTCTTTATACTCCACTGTAAGGTGGTCAACTCTTTTAAACATACGCTCTTCGCATTTTTTGAGTGTTTCTTTCATTTTTTATTCCTCCATAAATTATATACATACCAAATTTATTATTTTTTAACGATTGTTCCTATGTTCTCACCGCACACGGCAGACACTATGTTATCCGGATTTTCCAAACTGAAAACAAGTATCGGCACGTTATTATCCATGCACAAGGACGCAGCCGTACTGTCCATAACGCCAAGCTCCTCACTCAAAACCTGGTGGAACGTTACACTGTCATACTTTACGGCATTCGGATTTTTGTGAGGATCACTGTCATACACACCGTCTACCATAGTTGCCTTTAGTATGATATCTGCTTCTATCTCAGCCGCACGCAAAGCCGCACCTGTGTCTGTGGAGAAGAACGGGTTACCTGTACCACAGCCAAATATTACAACTCTGCCCTTTTCCAGGTGTCTTATAGCCTTGTTACGGATATACGGCTCGGCAATCTGCGGCATTGAGATTGCTGTTTCAACACGCACGTCAACATCAAGCTGCTCCAACGCATCCGCAACACCCAGGGCATTGATAACAGTTGCAAGCATACCCATATGGTCAGCTCTTGTTCTGTCCATTTTTCCGCTGCTTCTGCCCCTCCAAAAATTGCCGCCGCCAACCACGACAGCTACCTGAACACCCATTCGATTAAGCTTTTTGATAGGTTCGCAGAACTTCAGCACTGTGTCAAAGTCAATTCCGTTTTTCTGTTCGCCTGCAAGTGCTTCACCACTGAGTTTAAGCAATACTCTTTTATATTTAGGTTCCATATCAATTCATTCCTCCAAAAGGCAACAGCCCGAATTTTTAAGCTTAGAAATAAAACCGCAGCTACACATACGTACGCATTCTATTCAAGTTAGTAT
>CAMWIZ010000132.1 GCA_947174455.1 uncultured Clostridia bacterium
GACTGAGGACGGACGCTCAACAACCTCGCCTGCGGCGATAAGCTCAGCTATGTGCTTGTCAAGCACGTTTATTTTTCCCATACGTTCACCTCCTGTTGTTTTATATATGCAAACCACGGGCAACGCCTACAACAGTGTTTATGCCCTGCACTGTAACTCATCAAAACCTTGACACAAGTCCTTTCAATTCGTAAAGCTTGTTAAGTGCCTCTATGGGGGTAAGCACATTTAGGTCAAGTCCTCTTACAAATTCCTCTATTTCAGAGGTATGGGAATCAAGCAGAGAAAGCTGCGGCGGTTCTTCCCGTTTCTTTTTTGTAACCTGCTTAGGCTTTTCCCCGTCGTTTTCCAGTTCTTTTAAAATCTGCTTTGCACGAACTATAACTGTATCCGGCAGCCCTGCAAGCTTTGCAACTTCTATGCCATAGCTGTCGTCCGCCCCGCCGGGAACTATTTTTCGTAAAAAGGTGATGTCATCGCCACGCTTTTTTACAGCAACATTATAATTGCGAACCCCGTCCATAAGCTGTTCCATTGCAGTAAGCTCGTGATAATGAGTTGCAAAAAGTGCTTTTGCACCAAGCTTCTTTTTGTCTGCAACGTATTCCAGCACTGCTCTCGCAATGCTCATACCGTCAAAGGTGGAAGTACCCCTGCCTATCTCGTCAAGCACAAGCAGACTTTGTGAGGTTGCATTTTTGAGAATATCCGCAACCTCTGTCATTTCCACCATAAAGGTAGACTGACCGCTTGCCAAATCATCACTTGCACCAACCCTTGTGTAGATTGCATCGGTTATTGAAATTTGGGCTGAGGCAGCGGGCACAAACGAGCCTATCTGTGCCATAAGCACAATAAGTGCTGTCTGCCGCATAAAGGTGGATTTTCCTGCCATATTTGGACCTGTAATGATTGCCACACGGTTTTCCTTGCCGTCAAGCTTAACATCATTCGGTACAAAGGAGGAGTCACTCAGCAGCTTTTCAACCACAGGGTGTCTGCCGTCCTTTATGATTATTTCTCCGCTTATATTTACATCGGGGCGTGTATACCGCATTTCAACCGCTGTCACCGCAAAGGAAGCCAAAACATCAAGCTGTGCGATTGCTCTTGCAGTTGATTGAATACGTTCAAGCTCTGCGGCGGTCTTTTCCCTAACCTGTGTAAAAAGATTGTACTCCAATGCAATCGCCCTGTCCTTTGCACCGAGGATTTTGCCTTCAAGCTCCTTCAGTTCCTGTGTTATGTACCGTTCACAGTTTGTAAGGGTTTGCTTTCTGATATATGTTTCGGGTACTTGCTTTTTGTACGCATTCGGGACTTCAATATAGTAGCCGAAAACTCTGTTGTAGCCTATTTTCAGCTTTGGTATACCTGTACTTGTGCGTTGCTTTGACTCTAAACGTGCAAGCACACCTGTGGAATCAGACATATCGCCTTTGAGAAAATCTATTTCCTTATTATATCCCTCTCGGATAAGTCCGCCCTCACGCACAGAAAACGGCGGATCTTCCACAATTGCCGTATCAATAAGGTTACGCACATCTTCAAGTGAATCTGTATCCCTGTAAATTTCCTGCAAAAGTGTGGAGCTTGTCTGACTGATTACGTTTTTTATTTCGGGAAGCTTACGCAGTGCCGACTCAAGTGAACGTAAATCCCTTGCGTTTGCCGAGCCGTAAACTATCTTCGTCATAAGACGCTCCATGTCGAAAATTCCTGTTAAGGCACCGACCGTTTCACCCCTTAGTACTGCATCTGATACAAGCTCATCAACAGCATTTTGTCTGCGGATAATGGCTGCACTGCTCAAAAGAGGCTGTTCAATCCAACGGCGGATAAGCCGCTTGCCCATGGCGGTTTTAGTGTTGTCAAGCACCCACAGAAGCGAACCCTTTTTCTCCTTTGAACGCATTGTTTCAGTAAGCTCAAGGTTTCGTCTTGTGTTATAGTCGAGATTCATAAAGCGTGAATCTCCGTAAAGCTCTATCGTGTTAATGCGTTCAATACCTGTTTTCTGAGTCTGAGCAAGATATTTAAGTAGTCCGCCAACCGCACAAACCACACCGTTTTTATCACTAAGGGAAAGCTCCTCCAATGTTTTCTCTTTAAACTGGGAAAGCACAACAGATCTTGCATTCTCATAGTCAAAAAACTCATCTGTGAACATCTCCACCGCTGCTGAAAGCTTTTCTTTGATAAAAGGCACTATCGCTTTAAAACGTTCAACCTCACCGCCCACAATAATCTCCCTCGGATTATAGCGTGACAGTTCGCTTTTAAGCTGGGTACAATCGTCTGAGCATTTGGTTTCATAGGTGTAAAGCTCACCGGTGGAAATATCGCAAAAAGCCGCAGAATGCACATTATCTGCGGTAAACAGCGAACATATATAGTTATTTTTAGACTCGTCAAGCATAGAGTCCTCCATAACAGTACCCGGAGTTATAACTCTGATAATGTCACGCTTTACCAAACCTTTTGCAACTGCGGGATCCTCAGTTTGCTCACAGATTGCAACCTTGTAGCCCTTTGCGACAAGCCTTGCTATATATGCTTCACTGCTGTGAAACGGAACACCGCACATGGGTGCTCTCTCCTCTTGACCGCAGTCCCTTCCCGTCAGGGTAAGCTCCAGCTCTTTTGACGCAAGCACGGCATCATCATAAAACATCTCATAAAAGTCGCCAAGCCTAAAAAAAACTATACTGTCCTTATTCTGTTCCTTAATGCTGAAATACTGTTTCATCATTGGTGACAGTTCTGCCATATATTTCCACCTCCTCAGTTTTACTGTAAATACTTAATGACAGCCCCCACAGGTTGAACAGCTTCCCGTGCAGCTTGGTGAGTAGTCTGTTGTTTCGGGGTTATCACCGTCGGCGGAATTATTTATAATTGCAAGAACTCTTTGCAGCTTCATGTCAAATTCCTGCTTTGCGGTGTTATATGCAGTCATTTTCTCATTCTGCATAATCTGTGCGTAAATATGTCTGAACTCCTTGTTAAGCTCTTCTATTTTCTCCTCATTACGCTCAGTTTTTGAAGCTTCGTTATTGATCGCCATTCTTTTTAGGTTAAACTCTCCAACTAAATTCTGAAGCTCCTCGTCCTCCTCGCTCACCTGCTGTGCCAAACGCATTTTGATATATGACTCGTCCTGCTGGATTTCCTTTCCTATTTCTCTGGCTAACTGTATCATATCCATAACAATATATTTCCTTTCCGTTTAAAACTCCAAACAGTACTGTATAATTATCGTATTACAACTGTTCAGCGTGTTATTTAAGGGCAGTTTTAAAAATCTAATGTCGTTCAAATGTGCCGTAGATTTAGTCGGCAGATTGCACAATAATTTCGCAGGCATACTGACGTATGTCAAGAAATTTTGTACGATATGACGGCTAAAGACACGGTGCAGACGAGCGGCAAGAGCTTTTTAGAGGTGTCCTTAAGCAAGTTCACCGCCGAGAATCCAATTTCTCGCCATTGTCACCTTAACATTTGCAAAGCTTCCCACAAGGCTTTCACTGCCTTCAAACTCCACAATGATATTACCGCTTGTTCTTGCCGTCAAAACTCCGTCCTTGTCTGTCTTTCCCTCGACAAGAACCTTATAAACACCACCCACCATTGACGCACAGCGTTCGGCTGCAATTTTCTCCTGAACTGCCAAAAGCTCAGAAAACCACTTTGACTTTTCCTGTGCAGGTATGGGGTCGTCCATTTTAGCTGCGGGCGTACCCTCTCTCGGTGAAAAAATAAAGGTAAACAGCGAAGTAAAGCCTACCTCTTCAACGAGAGAAACTGTTTGTTTAAAGTCATCGTAGGTTTCGCCGGGGAAACCGACAATTATATCTGAGGTTAAAGATACATCGGGAATTTTCTTCTTTGCATAGTTTATTATATCCATATACTTGGCTCTGTCGTAATGGCGGTTCATTCTTTTTAAAATTACGTCACTGCCCGATTGGAACGGCAGATGCAAATGCTTTGAAATATGCTTACTGTTTGCTATGACGTCAATAAGCTCCTTGGAGCAGTCCTTTGGGTGTGACGTCATAAAGCGAAGCCAGTAGTCGCCCTCTATCTTATCAATCTCTGAAAGAAGCTGTGCAAACGTAACCTTCTCATCTAAGCTTTTGCCGTAGGAGTTGACATTCTGACCAAGCAAGGTAATGTCCTTGTAACCCGCCTTAATCATTTCTCTTGCTTCAGCAATAACATCCTCAGGCTTTCTGCTTCTCTCACGCCCTCTTGTGTAAGGAACTATGCAGTATGTACAGAAATTGTTGCAGCCATACATAA
>CAMWIZ010000133.1 GCA_947174455.1 uncultured Clostridia bacterium
AAATACGGTTCATTCATTGTTCCCGATACAGAGGAGTCCTTATCATATTTTTATGAGGATTTAGACGGCAATCTGTTTAATTACGGCACAGCAGTAGTATATGATAAATCTAAAAAAGGTAATATAGGAGAAAGACTCAGATCGTATTTGAATGTTTACTCAAAGAGTGGAGAGAAAATTGCAGTGGTAAAATTTATAGGTACTCCTATTTATGTAAAACAAGTGCAGGATGTATACTATGTATGCACTCAGCAAAGCAAGACAAGCAAAAAACAAGCGACTATGAGATTATATAAATTTATGCTAAAAGAGGATAATATTAAATGATTACAAAAATTTATGAATTAAATGGGCTTAAAAACTACAAGTATGTTGTTGTAATATCACAATATAACGGAAAATTGCTTTTAAGCCGTCACAAGGACAGAAGCACTTGGGAAACCCAGGGCGGTCATATAGAGAAAGGAGAAACACCCTTGCAGGCAGCTAAAAGAGAGTTGTACGAAGAATCCGGGGCGGTAGAGTTTGAAATAAAACCTTTGTGTGATTATTGGTCGGGTGATGATATAGCGGATAAGGGAGAAAGCGGTATGGTTTTCACTGCAAATATAAAGAAACTTTCAGAACTTCCAAACAGCGAAATGGCGGAGATAAGGGTGTTTGAAGAAATACCCGAAAACCTTACATATCCTCAGATAACGCCTGAGTTATTAACATATTTTCAAAAAAATGTGGAAAACTTGGCGTGATCCTTTGAAGTATATAAATCGTAAATAAGTGGTTGTAAAGGGGATATTGTGATGGATATAAAGGGTGTAATTTTTGATATGGACGGATTGATACTTGATACAGAAGTTTTGTATCAGAAATTTTGGCGGCAAGCATCGGCAAATTGCGGTTACAATATGTCAGCCGAGCAAGTATTGCAGTTAAGAAGTCTTGATAAAACATTGGCTAAAAAACTGCTGCAAAGCTTTTTTGGTGAAGATTTTGATTATCAAAAAGTACATGACGAGAGAGTAAGAATTATGGCTGACTACATAGAAAAAAACGGTGTTCAGGCAAAAAAGGGAGTAGCAGAGTTTACGTCTTATCTTAAACAAAACGGTTATAAAACGGCTGTTGCAACAGCAACAAATTATAAAAGGGCAAATAAACATTTAACAATGGCAGGGGTTCGTGACTGCTTTGAGAATATAATTTGTGCGACTGATGTAGAACACGGAAAGCCATACCCTGATGTGTATTTGTATGCCTGCGAAAAAATTGGACTTCAGCCGTGTGAGTGCTTGGCACTGGAGGACTCTCCAAATGGAATACGCTCGGCATCAGGTGCAGGCTGCACCGTAATCTGTATTCCCGACACTGCTAAGCCTGATAAGGAAACAGAAAAGCTTACATATGCAGTAGTAAACAGTCTGTGTGACGTGGTACAGGTCTTGGAGAAGATAAAAAAAGGTTGATTATTGGTGCATTATAGAATATAATAAAATAAATGTAATTACTCGGAAAGAGAGGAAGTTTTAATGCAGAAGGAAGAACTTATACTGATTTTGGATTTTTGCGGTCAGTACAATCAGCTAATAGCAAGAAGGGTTCGTGAGTGTAACGTTTACTGCGAAATCGTGCGACATGATATTTCCGCAGAAGAAGTAAAAAACAAAGGTGCAAAGGGTGTTATTTTTACAGGCGGTCCTGCAAGCGTATACGGAGAGGACGCACCTAAGTGTGACCCAAAAATTTTTGAATTAGGAATACCTGTGCTTGGTATTTGCTACGGTATGCAGCTTATGACTCATACTTTGGGTGGCAAGGTTGAAAAGGCAGATAAAAGGGAGTACGGCGAAACACAAGTAAGTTTTGAAAAGTCAATACTGTTTGACGGTTTTGGTGACAGCAATGTTTGTCTTATGAGTCACACGGATTATGTGGATACTCTTCCGCAGGGATTTGAAAAAATAGCACATACAGAATCATGTCCTTTTGCGGGAATACAGAATACAGAGAAAAATTTCTACGGTATTCAATTTCATCCGGAGGTAAATAACACATCCGACGGAATAAAGATAATAGACAACTTTGTAAAGAAAATCTGCAAGTGCAGCGGAAGCTGGAAAATGTCATCCTTTGCAAAGGAAACAGTTAAGGCACTCAAGGAAAAAATAGGAGACGGCAAGGCACTTTGTGCATTGTCCGGCGGTGTAGATTCTTCAGTAGCAGCGGCACTGCTTAATGAGGCAATAGGGGAAAATTTGACCTGTATCTTTGTAGACCATGGCTTGCTCAGAAAAAATGAGGGCGATGAGGTTGAAGAGGTCTTTGGAAAGAGATTTAAGTCAAAGTTTGTCAGAGTAGATGCAGAGAAACGTTTCCTTGACAAGCTTGCAGGTGTTAAAGACCCTGAGAAAAAGCGTAAGATTATCGGTGAGGAATTCATCAAAGTATTTGAGGAAGAAGCAAAAAAAATCGGTACAGTAGACTATCTTGTACAGGGCACAATTTACCCCGATGTTGTAGAAAGCGGAAAGGGAATAGGTGCTACAATTAAAAGTCACCATAACGTAGGCGGTTTGCCTGATTATGTTGATTTTAAAGAAATAGTTGAACCTTTGCGTGATCTTTTCAAGGACGAGGTTCGTAAGGTAGGCAGAGAGCTGGGTATACCGGATTATTTGGTAGACCGCCAGCCGTTCCCCGGTCCGGGACTTGCAATAAGAGTTACTGAGGATATAACCAAAGAGAAACTGGATATATTGAGAGATGCAGACTATATTTTCCGTGAGGAAATGGAAAAAGACGGAGTAAATAAGTATTCCAACCAGTATTTTGCCGTACTTACAAATGTAAAGAGTGTTGGCGTCATGGGTGACTACCGAACATACGATTACATGATAGCACTGCGTGCTGTAACAACGGTTGACTTTATGACCGCAACCTTTACAAGGGTACCGTATGAAACACTTGAAAGAGTATCTTCAAGAATTGTAAACGAAGTACCTCATGTAAACAGAGTAGTGTATGATGTGACAAGTAAGCCACCGGCTACTATAGAGTTTGAGTAATGAAAAGTCGTTATAACGATAAGAAATTTGGGGCATGGCGGTTGCTGTGCCCTTATTTTTTTATTGTAAATAAAGAATGGAAGTGGTATAATCGACTCCATAAATCAAAAATTTGGAGAGATGTTGGCATGATAGGAATATATGATTGCTTTGGGTATGGTTTTGGATATGATGTATCTTTTGAGGAAAGATATAGATTGATTAAAAAAGCTGGCTTTGACTGTGTAATGCTTTGGTGGAGCGATAAATTTGGTAGAGGGATTGGTTATCAAAAGGATGTTCAATTTGCTAGAAAAGCTGGATTATATGTAGAAAATATTCATACACCGGTTCATGAACAAAATTTTTTATCATTAGATAATTTGGATGGAGAAAGTGTATTCCAAAATTATTTACAATGTGTAAATGATTGTTTTGAATTTAGTATTCCAACAATGGTTATACATTTACCTAATGATGAGTATCCTATAGATAATTTAGGGTTGGAAAGATTAGGAATAATTATCAAAGAAGCAGAAAAATATGATATAAAAGTTGCTTTTGAAAATTTAACCAATATTCAAAACTTGGCTTTAGTATTAGATTCATTTCATTCAAAAAATGTCGGCTATTGCTACGATAGTTGTCATCATATAAATTATGCACCTAATGATGATTTGCTGAAATTATATGGAAATCGTTTGATGGCACTACATTTACAGGACAATGGTGGAAAACATAATCAACATCAGTTGCCGTTTGATGGAAATATAGATTGGCTGACAGTTATGAGAAAAATATCGCTAACTGGATATAAAGGTGCTACAACGTTAGAGCCAATGAATTGGGATTATGAAAATTTGTCAATTCAAGAGTTTTTAGATATAGCATATCAAAGAGCAAAAAAAATTGATGATATGCGAGAAACATAGATTTTGTATGGCAACAAAAAATCAGCAAGCCATAATAAATGATGTAATTGAAGTAAAACAGACGTGTATTTGCATAAAACTTAAATAAAAATAGTTAAGAACAATGAAGAGCACGCCGAGTTCAAGTAATGAAAAGTCTTTATAACGATAAGAAATTTGAGGCGTGGCGGTTGCTATGCCCTTATATTTTATATTGGCAGGAAAGGGGAGTAAATGTTATAATAAGATTAAGATATATCAAATATATGGATGTGATTGATTATGAATGAATTTATGGTTTTATATCATTATTATGATAAAAAGGTCGGACCGTTTAAGAATATATCTGACTTA
>CAMWIZ010000134.1 GCA_947174455.1 uncultured Clostridia bacterium
CCGCAAGCAAGATGAGTGCCAAGCCGTCAGGCGGTATTTATTCAGGGGTTCCTTAGTATTTAATAATATAGATAATGCCACATCGTTTTTACGTGTGGCGATATCTGTAATGTACAGTTGTTTTGGAAAGGACGATTGTCTATGAAAAACTTTGATAGTGTTTTATTGAATTACAGGGATGAATTTCTTTCTGATTTGAATGAGTTGTTGAGTATTCGTTCAATTTCCGCAGAGGGTACGGAAATTCCTGCCAAGGCTTTGAAATGGATTCTTGCAAAGGCGGAGAGCTTTGGACTTAAAACAAAGAATTACGATAATATTGCAGGCCATGCGGAGTACGGTGAGGGAGAGAAGCTTTGCGGTGTTCTTACTCATCTTGACGTTGTTCCTGCAAACGAAAGAGAGTGGTCATGCGAGCCGTTTGCACTCACAAGGAAAAACGGAAGGTTGTACGGAAGAGGCATTGCTGACGATAAAGGCTCTGCATTGGCGGCACTATACTGTTTGAGGGCATTAAAGGAGTGCGGAGTGCAGGGCAACAGAGTGAGGGTGATTTTCGGCACGTCTGAGGAAGTGGGTATGGAGGATATGAAGCATTACTTCGAGCATGAACCTATCCCCGATATGAGCTTTACACCAGACTCCGAGTATGGAATATGCAGGGCGGAAAAAGGTATTTTGCAGCTTGAGATTTCCGCACCTGTCTCAAACAATACAACGTTAACTCAGTTAGAGGCAGGAAAGGCGACTAATGTAGTTCCGGATGCTGCATATGCACTTGTTGACTGTACAGAGGAAGAGGACCATCGCCTGCAAAGACTTGCAGACAGCAGAGAGGGCAGCTTTGAAATCCGTTACACAATAGATGGTGTTATGATTGTTTCAAAGGGTAAGGCGGCTCATGCTTGTGAGCCTGAAAAGGGCTTCAATGCTGCCGCAGCTTTGGTAGGACTGTTGTCAAGTACTTTCGGTCATGACTGTGTGGGTAACCTTTGTGCATTTATTGACTCATCAATAGGTATGGAAACAAACGGCAGGTCAATGGGTATAAAAATGAGGGATTCGGTATCGGGTTCGCTTTCCGTTACACTCAGCAAGCTAAGTATTGTTGAGAATGAATCTAAGGCTGTGCTTGACGTCAGATATCCTGTCACAGTTAAAGGCGAGGTGGTTCAGTATCAGATAACCTCCGTTGCTAAAAAAGAGGGATTGAATGTAAGGGTTCTTCATCACCAAAAGCCGTTGTCTATAGATGAGAATGCAGAGATTATCGGTATCCTTAAAACTGCCTACAAAGACGTTATGGGTGAAGAGCCTCAGCTTTACACCACCGGCGGTGGTACTTATGCAAGAACCTTGGGAGGCAAGGGTGTAGCGTTTGGCCCTGTTTTTCAAAATGATGAGTCGAACATGCACGACAATGACGAGTCGCTTGACGAGGAGAATTTTTTCCGTCATTTCCGTATTTGCTTACAGGCAATGAACGGAATGATGCTTAGCTGAGCGTTTATAAAATAAAGGATGTGATTTGCTTCATGAAGGCAGAGGTTTTCGTAAAAAAGGAAGCTAAGGAAGTGCTTAGTAGAGGAAACTGGTTTAAGGGAGTACTTTCGATTATAGTTACTTTGTTTATCCCTGTAATTGCCGTTTTGATAACAGAGCTTGCCTATTCATTTGTAATTGTTGGTGAGGAGTTTTCTGAGGAGCTTTTACAGAATGAACCTGTAAGAGGTGTGATTTTTGCGGCATTTTCACTGTTGTCCGTTTTGTCGGTAGTATTTTTATCTCCGCTTTACAATGGTGGTAAGCGTGTTTTTGCTTCAATGGCATATACGGGTGAGTGCAGAGCTGCGGATATATTTTATTTTTTTGAGGATAAAAATAGATATTTTCAGGCAGTCGGATTTAACCTAAGTATTGCTGTAAGAGCATTGTCTGTGCTTATTATATCTCTTATTCCCGGAACAGCGGTATACGCCGCAAATGAATCTTTGGCAGCCTTGGCTGTTATCCTTGTGTTGGCAGGTGTTTTATTTACTGTAGGCTTTGTACATAGGTACAGCTTTGCAAGTATACTTTTCAGTTATCATGACTATACTCCGAAAGAGAGTCTTAGGGCAGGGGCGGTTTCCGCAAAGTATTCTACTAAGTCTTTAATTAAGCTTACTGTTAGCTTTTGGCTTTTAATATTGTCGTTGTTCTTTGTAGTGCCGTTTGTATTTGTTCTGCCTTATATGTCGTGTGCGTACTGTGTTTCCGCAAAATATTTGTTTACAGCTCAGGGTCTTACATTTGAAACAGACAAAGTATCTAATAAATCTGCATCAGGTATTGCTGAAAACGGTTCGGTGACAAATAAAACCGTTGAAAGCGGTGCAGATGCTTGTGCTGCTGTTTCAGCCGTACTTGAAGAGGACTCGAAAACTGTTATAATTGAAGATAGTGTTGTGTCTGAGTCAGGACAGAGTGATAATAAGGTAGAATTGCAGAAAAATACGACTAAAATACAAGAGGAAACAACAGTGACCGAAAATAGTACAACGGCAGTATATGACGAGAGTAATGCGGAAAATTCACTTTCACTTGATTTCGGTGATGAAGATGCTGATGTTTCGGTTGATTCTGTAACATTCGGTGACTTTTCGGAAAGTGTTTCTAATGAAGGAACTCCCGAAGAAAGCAGAACCGAGGGATAATGCTTAATTATTCTCGGAGTAATTTAAAGCCGTTGAAAGTAGATATATTGTCGAATTTCTGATGTTCGATTACCAAGGATTTTTGTTGTAAAGGAGTGACAAAGGTCGGTCGGACCTGTATTTATGACGGTTTCAATATGTATTACGGCAGGTAATGATGAAAATTTTATTAGGGGACTGCTTGATGATATCGCTGTTCAGGATTATCCGCACAGACTGACTGAGCTTGTTTTTGTCAACAACGGTTCAACTGACACCACCTCGACTTTGATGTCGTCCTTTGCAAGGATTAACAAGGATTTTTTGAGAATATGCATACGTTCGCAGGAAAAAAGTAACGATGCTTATGCTTTTAACACTGCACTCAGTAATGCTATGGGGGATATCATAATACTGATGGACTCACGTACAAGGCTTGAAAGCGATTTTGTGTCAAGCTGTGTAGCTGAAATTGAAAGCGGTGAGGATATAGTCGGCGGCGATTTGAAGTACACTTCACAGTCAGCTTCGCTGTGGAGCGGAGCACTTGCCGTGGCGGCCGGGCATATGTTGGGCAGTTCTGAATTTATATTAGGAAAAAAAGCTTGCAAAAAAGAGTATCTTTCAACCTTGTCTAATGCTGCATACAGGAGAGAGGTTTTTGTAAAGGTTGGGGGATTTAACGAGAATCTCAACTTATTTGAAGTTAACGAAATTCACTGCCGTATGAGAAAGGCAGGCTACAAGCTTGCAAGTTGTCGGAGCATACATACAAAAAAGTACTCGGTGGGCAGTTTGGCGGAATTGATGAATAAATGCTATTTTGACGGGGTTTGGTCGGCACTGGCGTCATCGCTGTCACATGGCTGTATGCCACGCAAGAGCTTTGTACCGCTAGTTTTTATGATAGCATTAATTGCAGCGGTGGTAACAGCGGCTACAGGAAAATTTATTTGGATTCTCCTGTGGGGAATATTATATGCCATTGTGGGTGGAATTGTTGCTGTAGATGCAATGCTTTATAACGGTTTTAACAAAACTAAGTTTTGGCTTTTAGTGATATTCCCAATTATGCACCTTTGTTACGGTGTAGGCAGTCTATTTGGAGTTATAGCATCTGTACCGTGGAAATTGTCACGTTCCCATCGTGCTAACAGAAAAATAAGGGCAGTCCGCTGTGACGTGCGTAATAATACTATAGGTTAATGCAAGTGCCGTATAAACTGTTGTTGTGCGGCACTTAATTTTTGTTCAGAGTTAAAACGTCATGTAGAATTTTTAACGATACAGAATTTCTAAAGAATATAATAACGGAGGTATGAATATGGATTTTTCGGTTATTAATGAGGAAAATTATGATGAAATAATTTCCTATATGAAATCACTTTCAGATGAAAAGTATAGGGACTTCCATTCAAAGCTTATACCCGATGTGGTTTCCAAACAGGAGGTTATGGGTATTCGCTTGCCTGTTTTGAGGAAACTTGCAAAGGAGATAGCAAAGGGTGACTGTGAGGGTTACCTGAGTGTAAGCGGAACTGCGTACTATGAAGAACCAATGCTTAGAGGTTTCGTTATATCCATGATGAAGCTTGGTTATGATGATAGTGTTGCGAA
>CAMWIZ010000135.1 GCA_947174455.1 uncultured Clostridia bacterium
ATTACTTGCAGGAAATTCAGCAGATGCAGGTATTGGACGGTACCCCTCCGATTCCCTCCTTGCCGGTATCGGTGCATACGGCTGTGCAGGTGTTGTGGCGGATACTTTACTAACCACTTCACCACTCTGCCTAACCGACTCTGTAGTCGGTATTGTTCGACCTGCAGCTGCATTGTCTGCCATACCGTTTCGTCCACGCTCGGCTGAATTGCCCCTTGCACCTTTTAGTGCCTCTATTTGACTATGGTAGTAAACAGACTTTTCCTCCAAAATTCGGACGATCTTTTCAAGATTTTCAATTCGCTTTTGTTGGCCAACTGAAACACCCACAAAAACTATTACACCCACAATAAAAAGTAATGTCATATTAACCTCCCCTTGTCATTTCAGCAATGATTTAAGTTCCTGTATATCAAATGATGACGCAAGAATTTTACCGTCACGACTTAGCAGTCTGTAGTGCTGAGATACAATATTCTGTTCAATTATGTAATTCTCCTCCTCAAGAACAGTGTGCCACCAAACACGCACGCTCATAGCTCTGCGGTAATTCGGTTCACTCTGCTCAAATGCAATCAGATGAATAAGCTCAAGCGGATTGCCGCCCAGTGATTCCCAAATGATTTGACTTTCCGAGAACAACGAGCAAAGCACAACACTTCCTGACCAACCAAGCGATGAGCGGCCCTTTTCTATTTCAACCAGAGTTTTCTTTGAAATACCAAGCATAATTGCCATTATCTCTTGACTTAGGGAAAACTCCGACCTAACTGCTTTCAGCTTAGAATTACATATATCAATAAATTCATTTCTGTTCAAAAAAACACTCTTTCCAAAGATAAAATGTTATTCGCAAAGAATTTTAACTATCTTATGTTCACAAACTTTTGTCAACATATTATATGTAGCAACATTAGTTTGTTTTATTTAAAAACAGTGTAAAATTACACTATATCATATGGTGTAATTTTACACCATATGCATATGTTTTGTCAAGAAAAAATATAAATAAAATTGCTTTTTTAGTTAATATGTGATAAAATATCCTATAACATATAAAAAGCTTATAGAGAGGACGATGATTGACTGTGGTTATACTTGCATCAGCTTCACCAAGAAGACAAGAGCTGTTAAAGCTGATATTTGAAGATTTTGTTGTAAAACCCGCAGATATTGACGAAACCGTCAGAAAATCCATTGAACTTGAACAATATCCCGAATATCTTGCCTTAAAAAAATCACGTCATATTGCAGAAAAATGCTCTGTTGACAATGTTGTTATCGGTTGTGACACGGGGGTATTCATTGACAATATGATGCTCGGCAAGCCGAAGGATGCGGAACATGCCAAAGAAATGCTGAAGCTTCTGTCCGGTCGCACCCACAAAGTCATAACAGGGTGCAGCGTCTTTTATAAAGGGCAAAACATATGCTTTTCACAGACAACGGAGGTTGAGTTTTTCCGTCTTACCGACAAAGAGATTGACGAGTACATTGCAACAGGCGAGCCTATGGATAAAGCAGGAGCATACGGTATACAGGGTAAGGGTGCTTTGCTTGTTAAAAAAATTAACGGGGACTATTACAATGTAATGGGGCTTCCCATAGGTGCATTAAAGCAAAAGCTAAAGTTGTTTATGTAATAATTATCGGTTAGTCTAAAACGTAGGTTTGTCGCTATACACAAACCGTAACATTTGCACTTTCTGTTGCCATAATAAGCACCTACATTTCTATTTGTATTATAGTAAGTTGCATGGATAATCGCAATGCAACACAAGTTTATCCGATAAAATTTGCGGATATCTGTATAGACGGCACATAACAGAGAATAAATTTTTTATACTCGGCTATATTTTTAAAAAATAACACAAAACACCAACTGCTAAAATACGGCAGTTGGTGTTTTGTTGTCTTATAGACTCCATATATTACATACAGTACGTTTATGTACACCCTTAAATTAAGAAAAAACACTATTAGCACTGTATTTATGTCACAATGTCACAAATACAGTTCAACTATATTATCCGTTTGTTTCTTTGCAATACTTATTAAGCATATAGATAATATAGTCCTCTCTTTTAAATAGTCTGTCACAGTTAGGGTTTCCCACTGCACCCACTATTTCCGATATAGGTGTATTCAAACGCACTCTTTGTGCCTTTGTCCTGTTTTCGGTGTAGTTTTTTACTATGTCGTTGATATCGCTGTATTTCAGATTTCCCAAATGCCATGACGGCGTGGGTGCTGAAATACTGGGAAAAACGTCCAAATTATTATCAACGTAAAATACAGGTGATTTTTCCGCTAAATTTTCCGTTGACTTGTCCGCTGTAAGTTCCCTGAATAACTCTCCGCCTGTTTTCCCGAAAATTTCCTCTGTGTTCTTAGCTCTCATATACCTTTTTGTTTCGTTTATCAGATATTCGGGTATTCTGTCCACATCATCACTTGTAAGTCGAAGGTCGTAAAGCTTTACATTCTCACCGTCACATACGCCTTGCTTAATATATACGGAAAAACGCCCGCCAAAGCGTTGGCAACGGTACTCATAATTATTTTCTTTAAGTAATTCGGCAATATCAGCAAGTTCTCTTATACTGTCCTTATTTACATATATTTGCAAACAAGGTGCAATACCGTTTTTTATCAGAAAATCCATTGTTCTTAGGGTATCACTGTATGCACCCTTTCTGCCGATATAGTAATCTGTTGTCATAGAGTTGCCATACAGGGTAATCAGTCCTGTCTTTAAGCCGAGTGATTTAAGCCACGGAATATACTCCTCATCACGCACTGCTCGCCAACAGTTAACCTGCTGTGAATGTACCTTTTTGTTGTCTGAAAGTGCTGTGGTAAGCTGCCACAGCCACTTATAGCCCTTGTTGTAGTCAGGTTCCCTGTACCAATCGCAAATTTCCAGTTTCCTTGTAAAAGGTCCGAACTTTTTAGCGACTGTAACCAATACAGTTTCGTTCATATCTTTCTTGGGAGAAAAACCCAAACGGCAATGTCTGCAACGGTTAGCACAGCCGTACATGTCAAGACAGACCGTCAGCTTGTCAAATTTATACATTTATATAAACCCCTCTCGACCGCAGACGCAGAAATAAACAGAGCCGCTTATTTTTAGGGAACCCCTGAATAAATACCGCCAGAGGGCTTGGCACTCCTCTTGCTTGCAGCTTTTCGTCAAATTAAACTCAAATCCCTCGAAATACGTGATCTCCCCCCTGTGGGGAAGGTGTCACGAAGTGACAGAGGGGTTGACCGACAGACCAGTATTCCTGCGGTATTTTCGTCCAATTTGCCTGAAAATCCGACTTCGCAATCTAAGCACCGTATTTAATCAGTACTTCCTTAGAAAAATAAAATAACACTATTTGTAAAGCTCCGCAGTCTTAATGCAATTTATCGTTCGCTTGAGGGGAATATCCATTATACCGCAGTTACTCCTCCTCAAGATTCTTCCTATTTTTCATTACCTTAATAAAGTATACCACAGAAACCACCGTCATGCAAAGACCACAGGATAAATTTCCTACCCAATCTCCTGCAATTCCGTCAACCATAGCCGGCTCACCTTTAATAAACAGATGATAAAGCGGAGATATGAGGTTTAACAATCCGCACAGTGTATATATAACCATAAATGTTTTTCTCCCTGTGACGTTAATTCCCTCAAACGCATCATGTACAATGAAGTAAATAAATATCACTGCCATGGACGGCCATGCACAAATTGAGAAACGTGTAAATTCATTTAAGCAGTTGGTGAATATCTCCCCTGTGTTAATGAGTGCACTAAGAAATAAAAGTACCAAATACCCGTACATAAATCCTCTGCCCCTGAACATCTTTTGACGCTCGTCAAATCCATCTCTTTCAAATGTGATTTTCTTTGTTCCATTTACTGTTTTACGCATTATTCCTCATCCTCCCAAAATAAGTCATCAAGTTTCTTGTCAAGCACTCTGCAAATCGACCTGCATAGCTTTATTGTAGGGTTGTACTCACCCTGCTCTATGGCATTCATGGTCTGTCGGGAAACCCCGACCGCCTTTGCCAGTGCTGTTTGTGTCATGTCTTTTTCCGCTCTTGCGACCTTTATCGCAATGTTTCTCGGCATCTCCTCACCTCCAAGATTAGTATAACACCTATTTTACAATTTGTCAACTATATTTTACATTTTTTATTTTAAATTTTACGATTAGTAAGATACAAAACTTTTTATCAGTAAAACTTATTATCTCGCTTGACCTTTGACGACTTAACATACTATAAT
>CAMWIZ010000136.1 GCA_947174455.1 uncultured Clostridia bacterium
AGCTACAACACAGTATAAGACCGACTGTAAAATGTTAAGCCTCAAGCAAGTTACCCAAGAAAGCCGCACCTATAACACCTGCATCATTGCCCAGCTTAGCAATGCATACTTCCGTCTGCTTTGCGTTGTGCTTTGTGTAGCGTTCTTTTTCAACAAGCTTTTTCAGCGGTACAATAAGGTTGTCACCCTCCTTGCTAATTCCTCCGCCAATGCACAAAACATCAGGCTGAAAAATATTTATCACATTCGTAATACCACAAGCTAAGTAACTAATATAGTCATGAACAACAGACGTACCCACCTTGTCGCCCTCACGCATAGCGTTGAAAGCAGTGATACCGTTGACCTTGTTAATATCGCCGTTTACTGATTTAAGCATAAAGGAATGCAAAGGATTTTCCTTTTCTATAGCTTCCTTTGTGAGGTTAATAAGTCCCGTTGCGGACGCATAAGCCTCCCAACAACCATTTCTGCCACAGTTGCAGTGCCTTCCGTTATGAACGATAACCATATGACCAAGCTCTGCACCGGCTTTGTTTGAACCGCTGTAAATTTTGCCGTCAATAATTATTCCTCCGCCGACACCTGTACCAAGCGTAATGGCAACAGCATTTGTACTGCCCTTAGCAGCTCCTGCAAGATATTCACCGTATGCAGCAGCATTTGCATCGTTCTCAATAAGAACTTTTGTACCCAAACGCTCCTCCATCATTTTAACAATTTTCCAGTTGTGGAAACCAAAGTTTGCAGAATATTCAATAATACCAGAATCAGGGTCAACCGCACCGGGAACACCTATGCCTACCCACTGAACATCACTTAAAGAAACCTCAGCCTTTGCCAAAGCCTGCATTGTTACTGCAACCATAGAGTCGCAAATTTCTCCCTCAGGACGAGGAACAGCAGTTTTGCATTCAGCCTTAGCTATAATCTTATAGTTTTCATCAACAACACCGGCAACTATATTAGTACCGCCTAAATCTATTCCAACGTAATACATCGCAATCATCTTCTTTCTTAACATGAGATAAATAAGCTTACTTTATTATACCACAGTATGGTTAAAAATCCCATTGACCAAAAGCAAGAAATTGCACACAATTTATTGTTGATTTTTCACAAACAAACGTTATTATATACGGCATATTCCTACAAATTGTAACAATTAGTTACATATCCGTGATATTTTAATCATAATAAAAAACAGACAGTATGTCACAGTTTCTTCAGACAATCAACTATTTTTTCAAAATGCATTGAATGTGATGCTTTTACAAGTACAACATCGTCCTTGTGCAGAATCGTATCTATTTCATCATTTGCCTGTTCAACCGTATCAAAATGATGTATCTCGGCATTGCCCGCATTTTCCCCTATAAGCTTTGCAAGCTTTCCTACGGTAATTAACACGTCCACCTTTTTTTCTGCTGCAAATAAACCTACTTCTGCATGAAGCTCCCTTTCCTTTTCGCCCAGTTCCTTCATATCGCCAAGTACCGCAACGTGTCTGCCGTCAATATTGCACAGCGTATCAATCGCAGCCTTTACTGATGTGGGATTTGCGTTATAGCAATCGTCAATTATTTTTATAATTCCCGTATCAATAAGATTCGCTCTGCTGCCAACCGTTGTGTATGACTCAATGCCCTTAACTATATTTTCATCAGTCATATTAAAGCTTTTGCCCACTGCAGCTGCTGCCAATGCGTTAGACACCATGTAACTGCCCAGTGCAGGCACGGTAACATCAAGCTTTGTATCACCAAAGCAAAGTGTACATTCCACACTGTTTGAACCGCTGTTATTTATATTTTCAGCATAAAAGTCGTTGTTTGTGCCGATTCCGTAAAACGCTGTTACATTCTCAACACTTGCAAGCTTATCATCATCACCGTTTACAAATATTAAAGCATCACTCGACTTATAGTTAAACATCTCGGTTTTTGCTCTTAATACCCCGTCACGATCTTTTAGATTTTCAAGGTGACAGCAGCCTATATTGGTAAGCACACACACCGTTGGGCGAACCATTTTACTAAGACGTGTCATCTCGCCAAAGTCGCTTATTCCCATTTCAACCACTGCCACGTCGGTATCCTTGGGCATGGCAAGGAGTGTAAGGGGAACACCTAATTCATTGTTAAAGTTACCTTGTGTTTTATGTACAGTGTACTCTTGACTAAGCACTGCTGCAATCATTTCCTTTGTACTTGTTTTGCCTACACTGCCGCTGATACCGATAACCTCAATATTGTCAAACAAACCTCTGTAATACTCGGCAATATCCTTAATCGCCTGCTCGGATGATTTTACAAGAATATACGGCTTGTCGGTATCAACCTTTTCCTCGCTCACGGCACACACAGCACCTGCGGCAAAGGCGTTGTTTATATACTTATGTCCGTCTGTATGCTCGCCCTTAATTGCGACAAACAAAGAGCCTTTTTTAACAAGCCTGCTGTCGATTACAACGTTGTCTATTGCAATAATCTTTTTTTTCTCATCGCCTATATACTCGCCGCAGCAAGCCTTGGAAATATCTTCTAAAGTTAATAGTTTCATTATTCTAACCTCATTCTTTAAGGGGTATTTTTGTTAACAATAAAAAGTGTTTCTCCTATTATTTATTATCGTATTTTTTGAGCGATACCTCAATTATTTTATCGCAAAGCTCCTCATAGCCGATACCCACTGCCGCTGCCTCCTGCGGAATAAGGCTTGAGCCTGTCATTCCCGGAAGGGTATTTGCCTCAAGTGCATATGTTTTGCCATTGCTGTCAAGCAAGAAATCAATTCGTCCGTAAGCTTCCAATCCAAGAACTTCGTACACCTTCTCCGCCTGCTGCTGCAAATACTCTGTTGTTTCCTTGTCAAGCTCTGCGGGGCAAATTTCCTCCGTTTTGCCGGACTGGTATTTGTTTACATAGTCATAGAAGCCCTCTTTCGGAATAATCTCAATAATAGGCAATGCCTTGCCGTCAATAACTCCTATAGAGAATTCTCTTCCCCTAATGTATTGCTCTACAAGCACCTCTTTTTCATAAACAAAGGCATCGTCCATAGCTTTTAGAAATGAATCTTTACTTTCAACTATGGAAACACCTACACTGCTGCCGCCTGAGCAAGGCTTTACAACACACGGAAAGCAATTCCACTGTGCAAGTCTGCCGTTATTTTTATCCTCAGCAGTAAAGCTTTCCCCCTGTGGAGTTCCGATGTTGTGATTAAGGAATATGCTTTTTGTAATGCCCTTATTCATTGCAACGGCACTGCCCAAGTAACCGCTGCCCGTATATTTAATACCAAGCAGGTCAAATGTTGCCTGTAAGCGTCCGTTCTCTCCGTTGTCACCGTGAAGTGCAAGGAAGCAAATATCAGCAAAACGGCAAATCTCCTCAACGTGTTCGCCTAAGAAACGTTCGGATTTGTCACGTCTTTGGGACTTAATTTTAGCAAGGTCGGGGATAATTTCTCTTACACCCAATCCTGCGGTAAAGTCATAGCCCTGTTCAAAAAGCTTATCAATGTCACACTCGTCATGCTCATACCCCATAAACACATCAAGCAAAACAACCCTGTGACCACGTTTTCTTAAAGCACCTGCAACCATTGAACCCGATGTTATGGAAACATCTCTCTCTGTACTTAAACCGCCTGCAAGAACAACTATATTCATTAAAACTGCCTCCAATATTATGTAATTAGGTGAAACACATATATTTTACTCTTTTTCTGCCAATGTTACAATACCAAATTTAACATTGGTATCAACAGTATAACGAGAATTTACATTTTTGTCATTTTCATCAGGTGAATTTATCGTACATTCGTACTTTGCATAGCTTTCTACATGACGTAAAGCTGCATTTGACTGTTTTGGAACAGTTATATTAAGCTCACCCAACACCGACTTTGCAGTTATGTTTCCGCTGAGTTTTTCATAATTATAGTTTTCCGTACAAAGAGTGGTATCTGTTGTTAAACTACCGCTTATACTGTTTAAGCTTAAATCAGAACTGTTGGCGGTTATTACGCTGTACATAGAGGCGACTTTATCAGCATTCACCTGCACAGATACTCCGGTTAAGCTAAAACCATCCTTTGCTGTAACCGAGCCAAAATCTGCACTGCTTCCGCTTGCCTCCAAGCTTATTTTTCTGCCGCTCATTACGTTTGCATTAAGAATACAGTTATATAGGTTCATGCTTATATCCATTGT
>CAMWIZ010000137.1 GCA_947174455.1 uncultured Clostridia bacterium
ATATCGGTACATCTTTATTATACCTCATTGTCTAACAAAAGGGGAGCATTTCAAACGAGTCGTCCTTTTTTAATTGTTTATGATTTAGCGGCTTTTACAGGAAGTTACTTTCATTCATCATAACCGTAGAAATAATTTTGTTCATCTGCAGGTACTCCTCCGTATTCGTTGTCGTACTCACCGTTGTTTTCGTCATCATTGCTGTAATATTCATCGCCGATGCTTTCGTAGGCAGCATCGGAATCGGTTTCAATAACGCCTACTCTGTTATTAAGCCCCACACTGTATACATAGTTATCACTTGTTATGCTTTCACTGTCGGTTGACACGTTTGACGAGGTTGTAACATTGGATGTATTAACTTCATCAACCGGGAATCCCCCGGATGGCTGTGTACGAATAGTTTCCAGTACGTACGGTTCTTCACCTGTAACAGAAAAGGTTGACATAACATATAAAATATCAGTGACCTTGTACTTTTCAATCAATGACACAAGATTGTTGTTAAAATTGTCCATATCAATTACAATTATTTTTTCAAAAGACTGCGTAAGGAACGGTACAACAGGGTTTCCGAAATCGTCCTTTACTATAAGCAAGGTCCTGTAATTTTTTACATCCGTATTGATAACAGCACAATCATTATCACCACGCAAATATGTTAAATAGCGAACCTCACTGTTATCTACAAGCAAGTCGTTTTCACCCAAGTACTCAAAATTCGCATCGTAGTACTCCGTTGTATACCTGTTATTGGGTTTGTAGTAAGTAAAGGTTTCGAGGTCGTTATTAAGTATTTCATAGTCGTCTGAATTTGCGAATGCCACCAAAGTGCCTACATAGTTATCAAACTCAACCTTTTCATATTCAGATATATCGGGATATTCAACATCTGCAGCTTTTGCAAAGAGCTTAGTAGCATAATACGCCCCTAAGGCAGTCCAGTGATGATCTGTGCGTGAGTATATCGGCTCGGCATTATGATTATTCAGAGTATCCCATACATTGATGCTGTTGACAGCAATAAGCTTTTCATCAAGATCTGCAAGAAGATCCTTCTGCTCTGTTATTTCACTTCTCATGTTGCTTGGGCAATAGTATTCGCACGATGTAGGAATAACCATAGAGTATATTTTTATCCTGTCGCTGATACTGTCCCTAAGTGAATGAAGCTCCGCAACATAAAAATCTGCATTCATTGCACTATAAACGTCCATACAACGATAATGTCCATCCTGCTCAACAACTATAAGACCGTTGGAATAATGTGCCTGTGCACCGCTCTTGATATAATCCTTATGTTCACCCACATCAGGCTCTTCTTCTGTATCGGTGGTATCGGTTGTCGGTGTATCAACAGTCTGCACAGTGTTTTGCGACGAGATATTCTCCCCCGTTTCGTTACAGGCCGCTGCCGAAAATGCAAGCACAACGGAAAGTGCGGCGACTGCCGCTTTGTAATAAATATTTTTCATGTTACGTCCCCTCATTTGCACCAATCATTACTATTTGGACCAAAGTAATCTGTGGCTGTAAGCTGTACAGACCAAGTATTACTACTTTCTTCGTAAGAATTAAAGTCAAGTGCCGCTGTATTTTCGGGTAAACCGCTTACTGCGTCATAAACCCAAATTTTAAAACGCTTATATAGCTCATCTTTATTAACCATAAAAACTTCCTCATTCCACAAAATGTATTTTAAAAACTTCCGCCAAATGCTCCTGAGAAATATTTTCATTTAACAAACAGGCGGATAGCACAAAGTCACTGCAAATTTTTGTAAGAAAATATCCGCATTGATTTGAAATTTTCAAGAATGGCGGTTTTTCTGTGCCTATTTGCGTAAAGTTAACGCTGCTCATCGGGAAAGTCATTCCTGTACCTGTTGCCTTTACATAGCTTTCTTTTAAACTCCAAAGAGCAATAAATACACGTTCACTGCTGTTCTCTCTGCCAATCAAACCTTTTTCGCTGTCATTACAAATTTTCTCTATGATACGCTCTTTGATTGGGCGATAAACCTGAACATCTACGCCAACTGCCGTATCAGCAAGTATAACAGCAACATAATTACCACTGTGGCTTATATTGAAATGCAAACTCGGCAAATCCCGAAAATAAGGTTTGCCATGCTTTCCCTTTGCAATTATAAGGTTATCTACATCAAGTGACAATTCCTTTTCTGCTGCATAATGCAGCAGTTCCATTCCGTGCCTGCTTTGAAGTGCCTTTACCGTGCCACGCTCAGCATCTGTGTAATCAAATTTTCTGATATATATCATACATCAATCACCATTAAAATTTATTGACGGAGTAACAAATAAGGTTTTGTTCTTTACGAAAATAACCATCCCCGGTTTAGCCCCCTGTGGCTTGCTTACATTGCGGATTTGGGTATAGTCAACAGGAACTTGTGAGCTGTCCCTCGCCTTGCTGTGATAAGCGGCAATTTGAGCCGCCTGTACAAGTGCATCATCGGTAGGTTCTTTGCCGTCTGTAACAAGAACGGTGTGTGAACCGGGAATAAATTTTGTATGAAACCAAATATCATTATTATTTGCGGTCTTCAGTGTTAGTATATCGTTTTGACGGTTATTTCTGCCGACAAGAACCTTAAATCCGTCTGAGGTTGTAAATTCAAGCGGTGGCAAAAGCCTTTGCTCCTTGCGATTGCTTTTAGATGCCTTAATATAGCCTGTTTGGATAAGTTCCGTGCGAATTTCCGCAAGTTCACGCTCCGTTTCGGCTCGGCTGAGCGAATCAAACACGTTTTCAATGTAGATAAGCTCTTTCTCCGCCAAGTCTATTTGCTCAGTCAAGATTTGTTCCGCCGTCTTTGCCTTGCGGTAGTCCTTATAATACTTCTGGGCATTTTGTGACGGTGTTTTTGACGGGTCAAGCTTAATTCTAACAACAGCCATATTTTCATCATAAAAGTTTTCCAAATCAATATACGGCATACCCTTTTCAATTCTATGCAGATTAGCCTGCAAAAGGTCTCCGTTTATTCTTAGCTGTTCCCTATCCGCACACTGATCAAGCTCTGCACGCTGGGTGTTAATTTTTCTTAAAAGACGCTCCGATGAATTAGTCAAAAGCTTTAGCAAATCCTGCCCTTTGACTTTAATTCTGTCGGCTTTGTCACGTTCGTAGTAAAATTCGTCCAGAAGTTCAGAAAATGTTACAGCACGTTTTAACACCATCGCATTGCCGTACTGGGTTACACCCATAAAGGAAATATCTTTTGGCTTTCCCTTTGGTTCAGCTATAAAGTACGGTGCACCCGATGTTTCACGTACAGCTTTTGTCAGCTTGCCTATATAATATTCAAGCCTTTTCAAATACTGTGATGACAGCGTATCGGTATAGACATCCTCCCCGTTTGTAATCAAATACTCCAATTCTCTGCAAATTATCGGTGAAACACCCTGTATAACCGACAAAATAGCCTTATTAAGCTTTTCGGGCTTAGGGAAATTCTTAATTTTATAAAGAATCTCATCCGGCTCACACTCCAACATATTAAGCTTATCTTGCTGAGGGGGAAGCTCATACTTCATGGACGGCAATACCAATCGTTGAGTGGTCATAGTAGGGTCTACACGTTTAAGTGCATCTATTATGTTGCCGTTTTCGTCTATAAAAATAATGTTGCTGTATTTACCCATAATTTCGACAGCCAACGTCAGTCTGATTGGATCGCCGAGGTCATTTGTCGCATCAAAATCAATGAAAACGATTCTTTCAAGCTCAGGCTGACGCAGACCGACTACTTTTGCTCCACACAAACGCTTACGCAAAAGCATACAGAGCATAGGCGGAGAGGACGGGTTTTCGGGAGCATGCTGAGTTAAATGCACTCTTGGTGAATTTGCCCGTGCAGAAATAAGAAGTTTTTTGTTGCCCGTACGTGTACGCACTGCAAAAATAAGCTCATCCCTGTTTGGCTGATGTATTTGTGACACCCTTGCACCGTTTAATTCACTATACAATTCTGCGGTAAGATGATGTAAAAACGCCCCATCGAGAGCCATATACTTTTCCTCCTAAACCTTATAACAGTTAAGGGCGTTGCCCTAAAAACAACCAAATGCCTTGCCTTAGCAATCTGCAGCCTTTCTGATAAAAAGACGGACAAAAACTTTAACAGTTCATTTTTTTTGGTTTTATAATAAACCGGTTTTTTATATCCCTTTGAATTAAAAAAA
>CAMWIZ010000138.1 GCA_947174455.1 uncultured Clostridia bacterium
AGCATCTGCGGCAGCGTTTATTTTTGAACGCTCAATGTCGTATGCTTCATTATCTGAAGCTGTGTTAATTGTTCTAAGCTGCTCTACAGTATTCTGCATTTCTGACAATGAGGTTGCTCTTTCGGCAATATCGATGTTTGCTTCTATAACCCCGATATTCTCAAGAAGCCTACCGTTAACTTCCTCAAAATCGGGCAGCAATTCTCCAAACTCACTGACATACGCATCTTGAACGAACTGAGTCATTTCAATGCTCCGCTCCAGAACATCGGCAGCGTCGGATATCTGAAATTCCTGTTCATGATATCCTTCAAAGTTTACATACAATCTTTTTAGCTGTGTTCCTGAAACCACGCCGTTTTCAAGATCCTTTACGTCAGGTTCTATTTTATTCAGCATCTTGTCAGAAATCGCTGCATGCCCTTTGTCGGAGTTCTTCATAAGTGCCTTTTCTACAGTCCAATTACAATTATACTCTTTTCCCAATGCAACAAAATCAATACTTAGCTGCATATAAAGCTCTTGTGGATTGGCAGACAGTAATGCTTCCAGCTTCCGAATAAAAAACAGAGATGTAACTGAAGTTATAACTCCCTTTATAAGCTCCAAAACGCCCTCACCCAGCATTCCCGCAAATTGTACAGCCGCTTGTGCAACCGAAAGTGCTGCCTCCGCAATATAGATAGAGGCATAAATAGCACACTTGGCAATTTCAAGTGCTGCGATTTCACAGCCTATAATGGGGCCGTAAATAATTTTTTTGAACCACCCCATATTGCTCAGTCTGTTTCTGCACTGATTTATTTTCCAATTTAGGTTATCTATTTCACCGTACAGCTTCCGTACCTTTGTTTTTGCATCTTCCAACGACTGCTCTGCATCGTTAATTTTCTTCCTGCATTTTTCAATGGCACTGTTCAGACGGTTCTTAACGTTTTCCAGGGCTTCCTCCAGTTTATATGTATCAAAGGACACAGAAAGCTTAAAGCTTGCATCTTGAAAATTCCGATAGTTAACCTGTAATGCAATGTGTGTTGTCATGCCGCACATTGTGCTTTCTGCGTTGAGAATTACAAGTCCCTTTTGGTAATATAACTGTGCTTGACATTCAAACAGCCTTGCTAAAGATATTTTTCCGTCAAAATAAAATGACACATCATTTGCCGAAGCCTGAAAGAAAAATGCTACACCTTTTGAGGATAAGTCCAGAAATTGAGATAACACACTGTTATCAGGAATCGGGATAGGACTGCTTTGGCTATAGTCTGACGAGGTTATCTGAATAATACCCAAATCAATTTCCGACAGCATTCCGAATGCCAATGTTCCTTCATGTTGACGAAATGAAAAAAGAACTTTAAGAGATATTTTTTCAAATACACAAATTTTAGCACAGAAAAATATTCCCGCACTAACTACCATACCGTTTGCAATCTCAAAGGGTTCTTGAACATCGGAATAATAAAACTGTGGAAGCAGATAAAGGCTGCCGTTTTTGTCAATATAATAATGACGCATTCTGTATTTATCCATAAGACAATATCCGCCTGCATCTTCATTTGTACTTATTGTTTGCATACAAGAGGGGTTCTTCTTTATTGACACATATTTCTCTGAAAGCCGAAGCTGGTCAGACGGAACGTTTTCATTAAAAAAACTAACAATCTGCGGAATATCGCCGTCCTCAAACCATTTAGTTTGAAACTTGTTTTTACATATGAAATCAAAATAATCAATGCAGATAATCTTATCAAGAAGCTCTAATCCGGAAATAATAATTCCTGCTATATTTTCGATTAGCTCGGACAATGACAATCTGCTTGTTGCAAGGCTTAGCAGTTGTATTCTTAACACGCTGTTGTACGTTAGCTGAACCGCTCCGAAAAGATACAGTCGTCTAAGTCTAATTTCCCCAACGATGCCAAATGTCAGTCCTTTACTATAGCCGATTGTGAGTGCTGCCTCACCGAGGTAAAATTCTCCGAAGAGATTGACAAAATCGTTGGAAACGGCAGCTGCCGAAAGCATTAAACAATCATCTGTCAGTGTACAGCTTATCCTAAACGTTAGCTCCGGTACTGCTGCAAGAATTAAATTTCCGGAAGCTTTGAGTGCTGTGTTTTTTTTGGCTGAGTCAAACTCAAAAATCAAGTTGTTTGCACTCAAAATGTTATTTGAAATTTTCGGGAGGGAAAGTATTAAATACGTATTATCGGCATTCCTACCGACAAAAAAAGATAGGCTTTCCACACCCAGCAGTTCACCAAGGAAAACATCTAATAGACCTCCACGTTTCTCAGAAAATGTATATTCCGAATAAAGACAAACCCCGCCCTTGGCATAATATTTTTCGGGCGGAGTTATAGTGCTTGTTTTTTCAAACGGCTTTAACAGCCTGCCTATATCGACAGGCTGCTCTCCGTTCGAGATATACAAGTAAAATGTATCAATACCAACAAGACTGCTTGCCAGTCTTATCAATTCTGCAATAATTCCGGAGCTGTCTTCTTCCGAAATACCGCAAAGAAATCCGCTGCCACCGTAATTACCGTCAGAATTGTTTAAACCAATTACCGTAAATTTAATCGACGGAGTATCAATGAAAAAAAGCTTATGGTCGTAGCTATAGCTAAATTCCACATCGGTGTTAATGTGTGTTAGAAAATCGGGGAGCAATGAACGAAGTTTTTTTGAAAAATCTTTGTCAATTAACGACGCAATCTCAGCAGCATCACCGTCGGAAACACTTATCAGCCCACGAAAACAGCTTTTACCGTGCATAAGGCTGTATGATGCAGCTGCGTTGTAACCCAGTATAGTTCCACGTATGCCTATACTCATTAAGAAGGTTTTTTCGTTCAAGCAGTTCACATCCTAACTAAAAAGACTCGGGATTCATCAAAGCCATTTTTTCCAAAACATTTTGCCTTTGTGTGTTCCAAATATTAAAGCTTAGACTGTCTATTTGGAAAATATTTATGTCTTTGGGAATTAAGCCCTCAGCATTGATTTGCAAGGAGAAAGCATATTCTGTCGTTTTTGTTTCCCCTGAGGATTTGATATTTAAGAACAGCATTTTTAGACAGAAGCTAACCGTATTGAAGTCTATTCCTTGTATAATATCGGAGGGTTCGTTCTCGGAAATCTTATTCTTAATGTCATCCTCGGAAATTTCGTTATGTCCTGCCAGCGTGTTGAACTGCTCTACAATTTCCTTAATTGTAAGTCCTACGTCGTTATCAATTTTTGACGGAGCAAGAAAAATTTCAAATCCGTCACTGGTTTTTTTGTAGTATGCACTTAAATCCACTCCCATAAAAGTGAATTTAAGTCCTACGGATAATTGAGGCTTCTCTGTAACCGTTAAATTATACATTTTTATTTCCTCCCTGCTAACATATTCAATACGCAAATGATTATTGGTTTTTTATTTCGTTGATATATTTCGTGACTTCTCTCAAATAGCCTATCAGTTTAATAGCTTTTGTATCATTCTGCAATTTCATATAATAGCCTTTACCCCAGGTTCTTGTTGTTCCCGAATGTGCTCGATTATGAGTGTCGCAGATTGGGATAATATATACCTCTGCGTCCATATCGGCAATTTTTGCATCATAACAGTTTAATAGAACATGTCCCCCTACTATCGTTGTGCAACAGGCGGCGTTAATTTCCTTTGGGGTCCACACCGTTCCCTCTTTTTTATCCAAGAAAATTCTACTGTATGTTTCGTCACTGCCATAATAGAAATTACTGTCTGTAAAGCAATTACTGACCCATCCTTTGTGCTTTGTAACATCAATCCATAGCTTCAACCAGTTTTTGTCATCTATTTTTGGATCTTTATTGCTGTCGATTACGTTTGCAAAGACAGTTCTTGCAGATAATTCTGCCAATTCTGTGCCGGTTGATCTTATGGGAAGTATAACGTAATCATCAGAATGTTCCGTTTTTGGGTTCCATAATCCCCAAAAATACGCACCGCCTTTGTTGTCAAGCTTATAGACTGTTTTGCAGTTTTCTTCCTGCTCCTGTGTAAGCTTCAACTTTGCACCATACTCCGTATAAGGATAATTATTAAGAAAAACAGCCATAGTTACCTCCTTAAATCAAAAATTGAAATAAATTTAAGTGTTCGAGTTGTCACTACATAATATAAAATTATTTTTTTGTTAAATAAATTTTTTAAAA
>CAMWIZ010000139.1 GCA_947174455.1 uncultured Clostridia bacterium
GATAAGTACATTACTCATCAAAAAATTAGGAATGAGGATAATAATGGATAAAAATATATTCCAGGAAGATCTACCTGAAGACAGAATTATAAATGTCGATTTGGAAAAGGAAATGAAAAAGTCCTTCCTCGACTACTCTATGTCAGTTATAGTCAGCCGTGCTTTGCCCGATGTAAGGGACGGTTTAAAGCCTGTTCATAGAAGAATTTTATATGCAAAATATGAAAATAATATCTTGCCAAACTCTCCGTATAAAAAGTGTGCAACAACCGTCGGTGACGTGCTTGGTAAATACCACCCTCACGGCGACGCATCTGTTTATGATGCACTTGTGCGTCTTGCACAGGATTTTAGCATGAGATATATGCTTGTTGACGGTCACGGAAACTTCGGAAGCGTGGACGGCGACCCACCTGCTGCCTACCGTTATACAGAATCAAGAATGAGCAAAATTTCTGTTGAAATGCTTCGTGATATTGATAAGGACACGGTTGACTTTGTGCCTAACTACGACGACAGCCGTAAGGAGCCGTCTGTTTTGCCAACACGTTTTCCTAACCTTCTTGTAAACGGCAGTACGGGTATTGCCGTAGGTATGGCTACCAACATTCCTCCGCATAATCTGAGTGAGGTCAGTGATGCAATCTGTTATCTGGTAGATAACCCGGAGGCAACATTGGCGGAGCTTATGGAATACATAAAAGGTCCGGACTTCCCAACAGGCGGTATAATCATGGGCAGAAGCGGAATTAGAGCCGCATATGCTACCGGTCGAGGTAAAATTATAGTCAGAGCAAAAACAGAAATTGTAGAGGGCAAAAACGGAAGAAGCAAGATTATAGTAACCGAATTGCCTTATCAGGTTAACAAAGCAAGGCTTATTGAGGCTATTGCAGATTATGTCAAGGATAAGAAAATTGAGGGCATAACAAACGTAGAGGATCACTCCGACCGTAACGGTATGCACATTGAAATTGATGTTAAACGTGAAGCTTCACCGCAAATAGTATTGAATCAGCTTTTCTCTTACACGCAAATGCAAATAACATTTGGTGCAATTATGCTGTCCATAGTTGACGGAGAACCCAAAACACTTAATCTGAAAGAAATACTTGAGCATTATGTAAGATTTCAGATTGAAATAATTACCCGCAGAACTGTTTTTGACTTAAAAAAGGCTCAAGACAGAATGCACATTTTGGACGGCTTGAAAGTTGCCATTGACTTTATTGACGAGGTTATAGCAATTATACGTTCAAGCAAGGATCAGTCCACAGCAAAGGAAGCTTTGTCACAGCGTTTTGGTTTGGACGATATTCAGACACAGGCAATCGTTCAAATGCGTTTGGGACAGCTTACAAATTTGGAAAGAACAAAGATTGAAGATGAAATTAAGACCTTGGGTGAGAAAATCGAGGATTTAAACGACATTCTTGCAAGCAAGGAAAGACAGTTTACTATCATTAAAGAAGAAATCACAGAAATCAGAAATAAATACGGTGACGCAAGAAGAACAGAAATTTGTACAGTCAGCGGTGAGGTTGATATTGAGGATCTTATCCCCAAGGAGGACTGTGTTCTTACTCTTACCAATCTTGGTTATATAAAGAGATTGACCGTTGATACATACAAGCTGCAAAAGCGTGGCGGCAGAGGTGTATCGGGAATGGCTAAGAGAGAAGAGGACTTTGCTAGTGATATGTTTATAATTAACAGCCACGACTACGTTCTTTTCTTTACAAATCTTGGCAAGGTGTACAAGATGAAGTGCTATGAAGTCCCGGAGGGCGGCAGAACCTCAAAAGGATTGAACATTGCAAACCTGCTTCCTCTTGCTGAGAATGAACACGTCAGCGTGATGATAAGAGTTCCGAGTTTTGGAGAAAATCAATATTTGGTTATGGTAACAAAGCAGGGATATATCAAACGAATTGAGCTTGACGCATATAAGAACGCAAGAAAGAGCGGTCTTATCGCACTTGATCTCAACGAGGATGACGAGCTGTCGTGGGTAAGGCTTACAGACGGCAGTAATGAAATGCTTATTGCAACTAAGCACGGTAAAGCAATTCGCTTTAAAGAAACCGATGTCCGTCCTATGGGAAGACAAGCAAGGGGTGTTCGTGCAATTAAGCTTTCAGAGGGTGACTCCGTTGTCGGTATGTCTAAACTCAGAGAGGGCGGATATGTACTCACTGTGTCGGAAACAGGCTACGGCAGATTGAGCGAGATAGACGATTACCGTTTGCAGTCAAGGGGCGGTATGGGGCTTATCAACTATCATACCGAAAAATACGGCAATGTTGCGGCAATTAAAGTAGTTGACCTTGATGATGATGTTATTCTAATTGCAGATAACGGTGTAATTATCAGGATAAGTGCATCTTCTATCAGAATTTGTGCAAGACCAAGCAAGGGTGTATCTGTCATGAAACTTTCAGACGGCAATAAGGTAGTAACCTTTGCAAGATCCCCTCATGAGGAAGATGATGAAAGCCATAACACAGAGGAAAACGGTGTAACTGAAACAAACTCCGAAACGGTTTCGGAAGCTTCTGAGGAAAGTGGCGATAATAGTATTGAATTATCCACAACTGAATTAGAGGACACCGAACAGACAGAGTAATAAATAAAACTTAACAGCGTGCAGAACAATCTGCACGCTGTTTGAATATATACACAATAAAAAGGGTTTAAAAAAATTAAAGCAAAGCCTTTTTACAGAAAAAATAAGATAATGTGGTAAAAATATGAAGATAGTAATTAAGGGCGAAACAACAAAAATTGAAGCAAAAGAGTATATACATATATCGGGTGTTACCGAATTCGTAATACCAAAGAGCGTTGAAAAAATAGGAGATTCAGCTTTTTCAGTATATACCGATATGAAACCGACATTGCAAAGGTTTACGGTTGACAAGGAAAATCCTTGTTTTGACGAAATAGACGGTGTACTTGTAAGTAAAGACAGAAAAAGGCTTATAGCATTTCCCATTGGAAGGCAGGGCAGCTATACCATACCTGACGGCATAGAGGTTATTGAGAAAAGTGCTTTTAGAATGGGTAAATTCTTAGATGAAGTTATTATCCCTGACTCAGTAAAGAAAATTGAAAAAGGTGCGTTTTACTATTGCAGTTCTCTGAAAAATGTTCATATAGGCTGCGGCGCTGAGGTAATAGGAGAACAGGCATTTTATTATTGTACGAGCCTAAGAACCGTAACAGGCGGAGAGGGCATCACAAGAATAAGAAAGAAAGCATTTGTTAAGTGTGCCGAGCTGGAGTCGTTTGTATTTGGTAATAATGTAAAAGAAATAGATGAAGAGGCTTTTTATGGCTGTGATAAGGCAGCTTATACATGGGGCAGCGGAATTGAAAAAATAGGTGAAAAAGCATTTGTGGGTAAAAATATTTCCGTAAGAGTTCCCAAAACACAAGAAAAACTGCTAAGCGGAAAAATATTTGCAATGAATGATAAGCGAAAGTTTTCGGTTGATGCTTACTTTGAGGATAAGTACTCAAAGGACGGCTTTAAAAGTGAAAAGGTTGTGCTTTGCGGGAAACTGGAGGATAACAATATTGTTATAGCAGATAATCAATTTGATTTTAACTCCCTGACAAAAACAAAAGAGATTAAGAAAAATGCAAGTGCTGACAATAAGCTTTTAATAAAACCTGTTTTAATTGACGAGGTACAAGCAACTTCAACTATATGGGATATGGTTTATGATGTTGTCGGTGTCAGTGACAGCGGTGATATCAGCTACCTTAATATAAATTATACGTCAATTGTTTTTGTAACTCAGAACGGATTTGTTAAAAAATCATTGTCTGATATTGACCGAAATATTCCGTCCTATCTTCAAAGTGATTACAGGAACGGACTGTCAAGATATATTACCGGAAGTTTCAGACCTTATGTTTATGGCTGTGGTAATAATATAATAATTGACCTCTCATATAATGAACAGCACGGAGAATGGATAGAGGGTTATGGGTTAGAACCACATGAGATAAAAACGATAACGCAGCTATGGAAGATAAATGTTGAAGAGGGAACAGCAGAAAAAATTACTGACAAGGAGTCAATAGAATTTGCTTTTGTAGAGTCACAGAGAAAATATTTACTTAGCAGAAAAAATAAAGTTGAAAGTTTTACAAAAAATTCTAT
>CAMWIZ010000140.1 GCA_947174455.1 uncultured Clostridia bacterium
CTTGTAGCTTTATTAACGACGATACAGGTTTTCCGGATAATTCCGAGAGCGGAAATATTCTGAGCACTCTCGACGAAACAGCGGATATACCACGCTTGAACGGCTCCGACAGTTTATCACACAATGAAGATAAAGGCAATGATACATTGTCAAATACCTCGGAGAAAGTTGCTGACAACGCAGCATCGAAAACAGAGTCTAAGTCAGCATCGTCCGTAACGCACGTTAATTCAGACAATGTGTCTTCAAGCAGCTCCACAGTCGGAACTTCGTCGTCACAGAGTTCGGTTACCCAAAATGTCAGCGGATCGCTGCATGTTAACGGAACACGCTTGCTTGACAGCAATAACAATATGATTCAACTGCGTGGGGTAAGTACGCACAGCTTGGCACTGTACAGTGAATATATTAACAACGACCTTTTCTCTCAGCTGAAAAATGAGTGGGGAGTGAATGTTGTCCGCTTGGCCATGTACACAGATGAAGCAAAAGGCTACTGTACGGGTGGTGATAAAGAGGAATTGAAGCAGCTTATCCGTAATGGAGTTAGCTGTGCATATGACAATGACCTGTATGTAATAATAGACTGGCACATTCTTTCTGACGGTAATCCAAATACATATAAAAATGAAGCGAAGGAATTTTTCGCCTCTATGTCTGCTGAATTTGCGGATATGACAAATGTACTGTATGAGATATGCAACGAGCCAAACGGCGATGTTTCTTGGGCAGATATCAAGTCATATGCAGAGGAAATTATCCCTGTTATAAGAGAAAACTCCCCGAACTCTGTAATCCTTGTTGGTACACCGAATTGGTCACAGTATGTTGAGCAGGCAGCAGCTAATCCAATAAAAAACGTTGAAAATATTATGTATACATTGCATTTTTATGCGGCGGAGCATACAGATTCTTTACGGAATAGCTTTAGAACTGCCATCGGTCAGGGTCTTCCGATTTTTGTTTCCGAATTTGGTATTAGTAATGCAGACGGTGGAGGTTTAGCTGACGAATATCAGGGTAATGAATGGCTTGATTTGCTAAATTCTTACGGAGTTAGCTATGTAGCGTGGAATATGTCGAATAAGTCGGAAACGTGTGCATTGATTAGAAGTGATTGTTCAAAAACGAGCGGATTTTTCTATGAAGATTTAACTGCTTCGGGTAAGTGGCTGTACAGAGCCTTAACAGGAAACGAAGGTAATCAGCAGCCCACAGAAAGTGATGCAGTTGGAAATGAGGAGGGTGAACCGAGCCATACTAATGAGGAACAAACCGACACCAATGTTTCATCAAGCGAGGTAAGCTCACCGCCGAGTAATCCGACATCTGCTGTCGGTACACCCGATTTTGATGCAGAGATGGTTGAGTCGTGGAGGGACGGAGATAATTATTTCTGCAAGTATGTATTAACTTTGTATAATAACACTGACGTAGATTTTAATAGCTGGCAGATTGAGATGAATTTTAACAGCGAGATTTCTGTTGTCAGCAGTTGGAACGGAAATTACAGTGCAGAGAATAACACGCTGTCAATAACCTCAATGGACTATAACGGCAGAGTTCCCGCAGGTGGAACAGTTGAAAATATCGGTTTTATTGTTCAGGGTAAAATTGGTCTTGAGATGCAGTGAAGAATAGGCGGCTATAGTTAGTCGTGTGGCCTGACCTATGTATAAAAACGGAGGGATATGTGTCCTTCCGTTTTTTATATTATGGTAAATTACGTGTGATAGATAATGATAAATCAAGATAATAGTAAATGAGCAAATTTTAGAAATCTCAGTCTGCCTGCTTTTTGATTTTTTCAAGTGCATTTTTTTCAATCCTGCTTACTTGTGCCTGCGAAATGCCGATTTCACCTGCTACTTCCATTTGAGTTTTACCCTTATAAAATCGCATTGCCAAAATCTTTTTTTCACGGTCGGAAAGTCCTGCAATGGCCTCTTTAATAGCAATTTCTTCAAGCCAGTTTGTATCATCGTTGTTGTCACCGACCTGGTCCATAACATATATGGTGTCGCTTCCGTCATTAAATACAGGTTCGTACAGTGATACAGGTTCAACTATTGCCTCCAGTGCAAGTACCACATTTTCCTTTGGAATGTCAAGCTCCTTGGCTATTTCCTCTACTGTTGGTTCACGGCCGTTTTCAGACTGTAGACGTTCCTTAACCTGCATTGCCTTGTATGCAGTGTCACGTACACTTCTGCTTACTCTAATGTAGTTACTGTCACGCAAATATCTTCTGACCTCACCTATTATCATCGGTACCCCATAGGTTGAAAATCTCACATCTAAGCTGCTGTCAAAATTGTCTATAGCTTTAATAAGTCCAATACAACCGACTTGGAAAAGGTCGTCCAAATTTTCACCTCGGTTAGTGAATTTCTGTATAACGCTAAGCACAAGACGCAGGTTGCCGTTAATCATTTCCTCCCTTGCCCGTGAACGTTCACTTGGGGTGCCTGTTTTTATTATTTCAAGAAGCCGTTTCTTTTCATCCTCTTTTAGTACCTTTATTTTAGAAGTGTTAACTCCACATAACTCAACCTTGTTGTACTGCAAAAGTATTCCCCCAATTTTTTATTTCTGTGTAGTGATAGTATTGCCTTTTTTGGCTGATTTAGTCTTTGTGAAAAATTATGTCAGAAATCTAATATTGGGTTGTGATTGAAAAATTTACCGTAAGGCTGTATAATAAGTTGTGATTAGTTATGTGGGGTGAAATGATGAGTACAGTATTAACGGTTGTAGTGTTGATTCTGCTTGCGGTTAATCTTGTTGTTACACTGCTTCTTTTGTTTAAAGTAAAGGGTAAGGACAACAGTAACGGCCTTGTGGATTTGATGAAAAACATTGAAGTGGTGGATCAGCATCAAAAAGGGATTTATGAGAGAATATCGTCACAGCAAAGTGACATGAGAAAAGAGCTTTCTGCGGCTCAGCAGCAGCAAAGGCAGGAACTGACAGGCTCGGTTCAAAACAGCCTTTCGGCAGTCAGCAAAATACTTGTTGATAATCAACGCTCCGTAGCTCAAACACAGGCCGCACTGCTCGGAAATATTGAGGAAAGAATAAAGACATTTTCGCTTGAAAATGAACAAAAGCTTTCGGGAATACGGCGTTCAATGCAGGAACAGCTTGACCGCATACAAAACGACAACAACAAAAAGCTTGATGAAATGCGAATGATTGTCACCGACAAGCTTAACCAAACCATCGACAGGCGAATGACGGAATCCTTTAAGCTTGTAAACGACCGTTTGGAGCAGGTTTATAAGGGTCTCGGTGAAATGCAGACGCTTGCAGTTGGTGTCGGAGATTTAAAAAAGGTTTTGTCAAATGTTAAAGCAAGGGGTATATTGGGTGAAATTCAGTTGGGTTCAATTCTAAGGGAGATTTTATCACCCGAACAGTACAGCGAGAATATTGCCACTAAGAAAAATTCCCGCAATGTGGTTGAGTTTGCGGTAAAATTGCCCTCAGAGGACGGAAGTATAGTTTACTTGCCGATAGACTCAAAATTCCCAGGCGATACATATGCCGCACTTCGCAGTGCATATGAGTCATGTGACCAGAATGCGATAAATGAGGCGGCAAAGGCTCTTATCAGAACTATAAAGCTTGAAGCCAAGGATATTCACGACAAATACATAGATCCCCCGAACACAACTGATTTTGCAATTATGTTTTTACCGTTTGAGGGACTGTATTCAGAGGTGGTAAACCGGGGAATGATAGAGGTATTGCAAAGAGAATACAGGGTGAATATAGCAGGACCAAGCACCATGGCGGCATTGCTGAACAGTCTGCAAATGGGATTTAGAACCTTGGCAGTAAAAAAGCACAGCTCAGAGGTCTGGAAGCTGCTTGAGGAAATAACAACGGAATTTGACACATTTTCAAGTGTATTGATGTCAACACAGCAAAAGCTGAGACAGGCAGACAATGAGCTTGACAGGCTTGTCGGAGTTCGCACACGTCAGATGCGAAAGAAGCTGTCGCAGGTTTCTCAATTCAAAGAAAACTAGTGCAATAATAAATTAACATCAGCGTGGTGAGTATCTTATAAAAGAACTTCCCACGCTGATGTTTTATACCAATATTATATATAAGGAACCCCTGAATAAATACCGCCTGACGGCTTGGCACTCATCTTGCTTGCGG